>QNAZ01000007.1 GCA_003641645.1 Thermodesulfobacteriota bacterium | reverse complement strand
TTTTACATATTTTATTTTAAAACTTATAACCTTAGGTTCCTTACCACCTGGTCGATGAATTATTATACTTATCCAATCTTTCATTTATCATCTTTTTAAAAATAATTTTAAAAATTAATTTTTAAAAATTATATATAGAGCTCTTTGAAAGTCAAATCTTAAATTTTGTAATTTTTTAAAATTATATTATAATTAATAAATCTGCTTGGGAAATGGAATATCCCTTTCTCAGGCTTAAAAATATAAAGGGAGGATAAAAAAAATGCCTTTAGATCCAGAAATAAAAAGAGAAATTATTGAAAAGTTCAGACGACATCCTAATGATACAGGATCTCCTGAAGTTCAAATTGCTCTTTTAAGTGCAAGAATAAAGCAATTAGAGGAACACCTTAAAGTTCATCGTAAAGATTTTCATTCAAGAAGAGGTCTTATGAAACTTATAGGACAAAGAAGAGCGCTTTTAAATTATCTAAAACGCTCAGATTTTGAAAGATATCAAAATCTTATTCAAACCTTAGGTCTTAAAAAATAAAGGGGGGATACCCCCTTACACCCAACCTTTTTCTTCATAAACTATTCTTCCGGTTCCTGCAGGAATAAGTCTTCCTATAATAATATTTTCTTTTAATCCTCTTAAATTATCAACTTTTCCAGCAATGGAAGCCTCTGTTAACACTCTTGTAGTTTCTTGAAAAGATGCAGCAGAAAGCCAAGAGTCAGTAAGCAAGGCTGCTTTTGTAATTCCGAGTATAATAGGCTCAGCAACTGCAGGTTTACCACCTAAAGCCAAAACTTTTTCATTTTCTTCTTCAAATTTTACTTTATCTACAATTTCACCTATCATAAAATTAGTATCTCCTGTTTCTTTAATTCTAACCTTTTTAAGCATTTGCCTTACAATCACTTCAAAATGTTTATCATTTATTTTAACACCCTGTAATCTATAAACTTCTTGAATCTCTTCAACTAAAAATCTGGCAACACCTTTTACACCTTTTACTTTCAAAATATCATGAGGGTTTGGAGACCCTTCTATTAATGGATCACCTGCACTTACTATATCCCCTTCTCTTACTACTATATGTTTACCTTTAGAAATATAATATTCTTGAGATTCTCCTATTTCAGGTTGAACAACTATCTTTTTCTTTCCTCTAATTTCTTTTTCAAAAATAACCTTACCATCGATTTCACTTATAATAGCATATTCCTTAGGTTTACGAGCCTCAAAAAGATCTGTAACCTTTGGTAAACCTCCGGTGATATCTTTAGCTTTAAGTGTTTCTCTGGGGATTCTTGCTATAACATCTCCAGCATGCACATAATCTCCTTCTTGAACACTTATAATAGCACCAACAGGTAGTTCATAACGAGCTTTTCCTCTTCCTCCAGGTAAATCTTTTGTTCTCCCCTTTTCATCTTTGAGAGAAACACGAGGACGATAATTTGTAAGTTTATAATCTCTTACTACAATACTGACTCTTCCAGTAGTAGGATCTATCTTTTCATCTACTGTTACTCCATCAATTATGTCTCCGAATTTTACTTTTCCATCTATTTCAGCAATAATAGGACTAGTATAAGGATCCCATTCTACCAATAGATCCCCTGGTTTCACTTCTTGTTCTTCTTCTACCTTTATTTTTGCTCCATAAATTACAGGATACTTTTCTAAAATTCTACCATCAGGACCTTCTATAGCTATTTCTCCTTGTCTATTTAAAGCTACTAAAGTTCCATCTTGGCGTCTTACTAATCTAAGATTAATAAATTTCACTTTACCTTGAAATTGGGCTCTATGTTCACTCTGTTCTAAGGCTTTTCCTACTGCACCTCCAATATGAAAAGTTCTCATTGTAAGCTGTGTGCCTGGTTCTCCGATAGATTGAGCAGCAATAATACCCACAGCTTCCCCAATTTCTACAAGTTTTCCAGTTGCTAAATCTCTTCCATAACATTTTCTACAAACTCCAAATTTAGCTTCACAAGTAAGGACCGAACGAATAGTAACCTTTTCAATACCTGCTTCTCTTAATTTTTTAACAGCCTCTTCGTCTATTTCTTCATTTGCCTTTACCAAAACTTCCCCACTTAATGGATCTACAATATCTTCTAAAGCTACTCTTCCAAGAACTCTATCCCAAACAGGTTCTATTATTTCTCCAGCTTCAATTAAATGTCCAACTTCTATACCATCAATAGTTCCACAATCTTCTTCTGTAACCATACAATCTTGGGCTACATCTATCAGTTTACGAGTTAAATAACCTGCATTAGCAGTTTTCAAAGCTGTATCAGCAAGTCCTTTACGAGCTCCATGAGTAGAAACAAAATATTCAAGCACAGAAAGTCCCTCTCTAAAGTTACTTTTAATAGGTGTTTCAATAATTTCTCCTGAAGGTTTAGCCATAAGACCTCTCATACCAGCAAGTTGTCTAATCTGATCTTTAGAACCACGAGCTCCTGAAAAAGCCATCATATAAACTGGATTAAAACTGGGACCCTTAATTTTTTTACCATCAGGAGCAATATATTCTTCTGTTTCCATTTCTTTTATCATTTCTTGTGTAATTCTTTCGGTTGTATTAGCCCAAATATCTACAGCTTTATTATATCTCTCACTTTCAGTAATAAGTCCATCTCTATATTGTTGCCAAATTTCTGCAATTTTTCTTTCAGCTTCAGCTATAATATCTGCTTTTTTCTTAGGAATAGTTAAATAATCTATACAAATAGAAAGTGCAGCTTCTGTAGCTTCAGCAAATCCCATATCTTTTAATTTGTCAGCAAAAATTACTGTCTTTTTCATTCCTGCCTTATGATAAGAAAGGTTTATTAATCTTTGTAATTCTTTTTTAGTAAGAGGCTTATTATATTCCTCAAAATCTATTTCTTTTGGAACTATAGTAGAAAAAATTACTCTACCAACAGTAGTATCTACTAATTTTCCATTCATTTTAACTTTTATCTTTGCTTGCAAATCCACAGCACCTGTTTGATAAGCTAAAATTACCTCATCTCTATCCTTAAAAATTTTACCTTCACCCTTTGCAAAAGGCTTTTCTAAAGTCATATAAAATATACCTAAAACCATGTCTTGAGTTGGATATACAATAGGTATTCCATTAGCAGGCAAAAGAATATTATTAGTAGAAAGAATTAATACTCTATTTTCAACCTGAGCTTCTACAGAAAGAGGCACATGAACTGCCATCTGATCACCATCAAAGTCAGCATTATAAGCAACACATACCAAGGGATGAAGTTGAATAGCCTTAGTATCAATTAATACTGGTTCAAAAGCTTGTATCCCAAGCCTATGAAGTGTAGGAGCACGATTAAGCATTATAGGATATTCTTTTACAATCTCTTCTAAAGCATCCCACACAGCTGGGTGTTCTTCCTCTACCAGCCTTTTAGCAGTTTTTATATTAGTAGCATATCCTTGTTTCTCAAGCCATCCATATATATAAGGTTTAAAAAGTTCTAAAGCCATCTTTTTAGGAAGCCCACATTGATGCATTCTTAGCTCAGGACCAGCTACTATTACTGATCTTCCAGAGAAATCCACTCTTTTACCAAGAAGATTCTGTCTAAATCTTCCTTGTTTTCCTTTTAAAACATCAGATAAACTTTTTAATGGTCTTCTATTAGGGCCTGTAACAGGACGCCCTCTTCTTCCATTATCAAAAAGTGCATCCACTGCTTCTTGAAGCATTCTTTTTTCATTCTTTAAAATTATCTCAGGTGCATCAAGATCTATAAGTTTTTTAAGTCTTACATTTCGATTAATAACTCTTCTATAAAGATCATTAAGATCTGAAGTAGCAAATCTTCCACCTTCTAAAGGCACTAAGGGTCTCAACTCTGGTGGAATAACCGGAATAACTTTAAGAACCATCCACTCTGGTTTGTTACCAGATTGTTTAAAAGCTCTGACTAACTGTAAACGTTTTCCTAATTTTTTTCTTCTGGCTTCACTTTGGGTTGATTGCATTTCTATAGTTATTTCTTGAGCTAATTTATCTAAATCTAAAGACTTAAGTAATTCATAGATAGCTTCTGCTCCTGTCTCAATAACTATTTTATCTCCGTATTTTTCTTTTAAAGCATAATACTTATCTTCAGTTAATATAGTTCCTACAGGATATTCATCTATTTGACTATCAATTATTACATATTTTTCTAAATATAATATAGATTCAACTTCTTTAAGTGTCATATTAAGTAAAAGTCCTATTTTACTGGGAATACTTCTTAAATACCAAATATGAGCAACAGGGGCTGCAAGTTCTATATGTCCCATTCTCTCTCTTCTAACTTTGCTTTGAATTACTTCAACTCCACACTTTTCACAAATTACTCCTCTATGTTTCATTCCTCTATATTTTCCACAAAGACACTCAAAATCTCTTACAGGACCAAAAATTTTTGCGCAAAATAATCCATCTTTTTCTGGTTTCAAAGTTCGGTAATTTATAGTCTCTGGCTTTTTAACTTCTCCATAGCTCCATTCTCTTATCTTTTCTGGAGAAGCTATTCCTATCTTAATAGCTTTAATTTTCATTAAATCCTTAGGTTTTTCTAAAATAGCTAAAAGCTCTTTCATACTTAAGTACACCTCCTTTTTATTCTTCTATTAGTTCTATATCAAGGCAAAGCCCTTGTAATTCTTTAGTTAATACTCTAAAACTTTCTGGCATTCCTCCTTCTAAGAAACTTTTCCCTTTTACTAATTTTTCATACATTTTAGCTCTTCCTTCCACATCATCACTTTTGACAGTAAGAAATTCATGAAGTGTATAAGCTGCACCATAAGCTTCTATTGCCCAAACTTCCATTTCTCCCAATCTCTGACCACCAAATTGAGATTTTCCACCTAAAGGTTGTTGTGTAATTAAAGAATAAGGACCTGTTGCACGTGCATGAATTTTATCGTCTACTAAATGATGAAGTTTAAGCATGTGCATATATCCTACTGTAACAGGTTCTTTAAATGGTTCCCCTGTCATACCATTATAAAGAATTGTTGTTCCATTTACATTTAAACCTGCAAGTTTTAACCATTTTTTAATTTCCTCTTCATTTGCGCCTGCAAATACAGGTGTAGCAATAGGAATACCATCTATAAATCCTTTTGCCATTTCTATTATTTCTTCATCACTTTTCCCCTCCACTAATCTTTCATATTCATCCTTATCAAAAATTTCTCTTAAAAGACTTTTTACACTTTCTACTTGATACTCCTCAGCAAGTTTAGCAAGTTTTTTACCAAGCTCTTTACAGGCCCAACCAAGATGAGTTTCTAAAAGCTGTCCTATATTCATACGAGAAGGTATTCCCAATGGCGATAAAATCATATCTACAGGAGTTCCATCTGGAAGATAAGGCATATCTTCTACAGGCACAACCTTAGAAATAACCCCTTTATTACCATGTCTTCCTGCCATTTTATCTCCAGGTTGGAGCTTTCTTTTCATAGCTACATATACCTTTACAATTTTCAAAACCCCTGGTGGAAGTTCATCTCCTCTTTTAATTTTATTTATCTTAGCTTCATATTCTTCAATAATTTTTCTTCTTTTCTTTTCATAAATATCCAAAAGTTCAGAAACTATCTCTTTTTTAGAGGTAGGAACAATTTCTTTTAGTTTTAAAAGTAACGGTGCTGGTATAGAATCAAGAAGCTCAAAAGTAAATTCTTCTTTTTTCTTAATATATACTTCTCCTTCTTTTTCTAAATTTTTTACTGCTTTCTCACCTTCTAAAATCTTAGATAAATTAGTAATAAGACTTTTCTTTAAAATTTCTAAAATATCTGCTTGATTTCTTAATAATTTAGCTATTGCTTCATCTTCTTTTTGTTTTGCTCTTATATCTTTTTCTAATCCTTTTCTTGTAAGAACTTTAGTATCTATTACAATCCCTTCAATCCCTGCAGGAACTCTTAAAGATGTATCCTTTACATCTTTTGCTTTTTCTCCAAAAATAGCTCTTAAAAGTTTTTCTTCTGGAGTAAGAGTAGTTTCTCCTTTAGGAGTTACTTTTCCCACTAATATATCTCCTGGCTTTACATAACTGCCTATCTTTACAATTCCACTTTCATCTAAGTTAGAAATAAGTTCCTCCCCCACATTAGGAAGATCTCTTGTTATTTCCTCCCTTCCTAACTTAGTTTCTCTGGCTATACATTCAAATTCTTCAATATGAATAGAAGTAAAAACATCATCTTTTACTAATCTTTCTGAAATTATTATAGAATCTTCAAAATTATATCCTTTCCATGGCATAAAAGCTACCAAAACATCTTTTCCTAAAGCTAACTCTCCATGATCCATCGAGGGACCATCTGCCAAAATGTCTCCCTTTTTTATTTTCTGTCCTGGTTTTACAATTGGTTTTTGATTAAAGGTGGTATTTTGATTGGATTTTTTCCATTTAATAAGTTCATATATTTTCACTTCAGGTAATCCTTTATCTTCTTTATCATATTTCACTACAATTCTTGTGCTATCTACATCCTCTACGATTCCATCTTTTTCAGCTATCAAAAGAAGACCAGAATTTAAAGCAATTGATTTTTCCATTCCAGAACCAATAAGAGGTGCTTTTGTTTTTAACAAAGGAACAGCCTGCCTTTGCATATTTGAACCCATAAGTGCTCTATTAGCATCATCGTGCTCTAAAAATGGAATAAGTGAACTGGAAACACTTACTATTTGTGCTGGAAATAAATCTACTAAATCTACTTCGTCTCTATGTGCAATAATAAACTCTCCATTTTTTCTTGCTGGCACATATTCATTTAAAATATTTCCTTCTTCATCAATTTGAATAGTTGATTGAGCAATTATTAAATCTTTTTCTTCTGCAGCATTTAAATATATAACTTGATTTGTAACCTTTCCATCTTTTACCAATCTATAAGGGGTCTCTAAAAAACCATAAAGATTAGGTTGAGCATAAGTAGTAGGTGAAACTATTAATCCAATATTTGGTCCTTCTGGAGTCTCAATAGGACAAATTCTTCCATAATGACTGGGATGAACATCTCTTACTTCAAAACCTGCTCTTTCTCTAGTTAAACCACCTGGTCCAAGAGCAGAAAGTCTTCTTTTATGAGTAAGCATAGAAAGCACATTAGTTTGATCCATAAATTGAGATAACTGACCTTGAGCAAAAAATTCTTTTACTGCAGCCATTACAGGTTTGCTATTTATAAGCTCTGCTGGTGTTAAAGTGTCTATTTCTTGAAGTTGAAGTTTTTCTTTAATAATTCTTTCCATTCTCATCAAACCAATTAAAAATTGATTTTCTACTAACTCTCCTACAGATCTTATTCTTCTATTTGCTAAACTATCTATATCATCTCCTTCCTCTTCATTCTCTCTAAGACGAATTAGTTCTTTTAAAATTGCAATTATATCTTCTAAGGTTAAAGTTCTTTGAGTAATAGGTATATCTAAATTGAGTCTCAAGTTTATTTTATATCTTCCAATTTCCGATAAATCATAAGTGGTGGGCTCAAAAAATAAAGACCTAAAATAAGCTTCAGCAACTTCCAAAGTTACAGGACTCGAAGGTCGCATTTTTTTATAAATTTCTATTAAAGCATCTTCTCTGGTTTTGATTTTATCTATTTTAAGTGCATCTTTTAAAGCTGGTGTATAACGATAAGCATCTACAAAAAGAACCTCAATCTCTTTTATTCCTTTTTCCATTAATAAATTGAGTTTTTCTTTAGTAATTTCTTCATTAACTTCAAGTAATATCTCTCCTGTTTCTGGATCCACTACCTCTTTAGCACAGGTTTTTCCAATTATTATCTCATGAGGAAATTTTAATACTTTAAGTCCTGCTTGTTTAAATTTTTTAATTACTCCAATACTTATTACTTTTCCTTTTTTCACCAAAACTTCTCCGGTCTCAGGATGAACAATATCTATAAAAGCTTTCTGTCCTGGCAAAAGTTCATAATTAATTTCTTTTTCTACTCCATCTTCTAAAATTCTATATTTTTCTGTTGGATAAAATAAAGAAAGAATTTCTTCTTCTGATAATCCCATAGCTTTTAAAAATACTGTAGCTGGAATATTTTTTCTTTTATCAATTCTTACTAAAAATCTTCCTTTATAGTCATATATAAAATCTAACCAAGAACCCTTTACAGGTATAACTCTTCCAATATAAGTCAATCTACCAGCTTTAGCATGAGTTTTATCTTTTTCAAATATTACTCCAGGAGATCTTTGAAGCTGATTAACTACCGCTCTTTCAGTTCCATTAATAATAAATCTTCCATCCTCTGTCATCATAGGAATACTTCCAAAGTATATTTCTTGTTCTTTTATATCTTTAATACTCTTTATTCCTGTTTCTGGATTTAAATCATAAGTCACTAAACGAACCTTTAACTTTATAGGAACTTCATAAGTTAAGCCCTTTTCCTTAGCCTCATCAGGACTATATTCAGGTGGTAAAATTTTATAATCTATATATTCTAAAACTGCTATCTCTGAATAATCTTTAATAGGAAATACACTTGAAAAACATCTATGAATCCCTATATCTTGTCTTTTATCCGGAGGGGTATTAGCTTGAAGAAATCTTTGATAGGATTCCTTGGGAATTTTTAAAAGATTAGGTAAATCTTGAATTTGCTTAACCTTTGCAAAACTTTTTCTTATTTTTAATTTTTGATTAAAATGAGACATATTAAAAATCCCCTCCTTTAAAATTTTATTTTTAATATCAAAATTTAAATAGAATTCCCCCCTTTATTTATTAAAGGAAATTTTTTTATTTTAATTTTTAACAATATTTTTATAACCAAGTTATTTAAGCTCTACTTTAGCACCTACTTCTTCCAATTTTTTCTTAATTTCTTCAGCTTCTTCTTTTGAAATTCCAGTCTTAAGAGGTTTAGGAGCTGATTCTACTAACTCTTTAGCTTCTTTTAACCCCAATCCTGTAATTTCTCTTACAATTTTAATTACATTAATTTTATTAGAACCAATTTCAGTAAGAACAACATCAAATTCTGTTTTCTCTTCTGCAGCAGGTGCTGCTTCAGCAGCACCTGCTTGAGGGGCAGCTGCTGCTACTGCTGCTATAGGAGCTGCAGCTGTAACTCCAAATTTTTCCTCAAGCTCTTTAATAAATTGAGATAATTCTAAAACACTCATGTTAGCAATAAATTCGATTACCTCTTCTTTAGTTACTGGCATTTTTAACCCTCCTTTTTGATTTTATTCTCCTTTAGATTTCTTTTCTTCAATAGCTTTAAGAACATAAAGAAAATTTCTAATAATAGCTGAAAGAACTCCTACTAAATTAGTAAGTGGTGCCTGAAGAGTTCCAAGCAGTTGAGAAAGTAATACTTCTTTAGAAGGTAATTTTACAAGTTCTTCCATAGCTTCTGGTTTAAATCCTTTACCTTGAATTATAAATCCTCTCAATTTTAAGGAAGGATGATCCTTTATAAATTTATTTAAAACTTTTGCTATTTCTACTGGATCTTTATAAGCAATAACTAATGCTGTAGGACCATCTATGTAATCATTTACTAGTTGAACAGGTGTTTCTTGAGAAGCTAATTTTATTAAAGTATTTTTTACAACTTTAAATTCCCCTCCTTTTTCTCTTACTAATTTACGAATTTCATTACTTTCTGCTACTGTAAATCCCCTAAATGTAGTTACAAAAACACCCTCAGAATTTACAAACTTTTTTTTCAAATTTTTAACAATTTCTGCTTTCTGTGCTCGAGTAAGCAAGGTTAACCTCCTTAAAAATAATTTTTATTTTTTTTGAAAGGGCACCCTTTCGCCTCTAAGTAGGCTGGGAAACTCTTCCCATTTAAGCCTCTAAAAGGCACCTACTTGTCTTAGGCCCCAAGAGCAACCCTCATATTTGAAGGATTCTCAAGGGGCTTTTCAATTTATTTAGTCTCCTGAATATTTTTGTATTAAATTTCTTACATCATTAGGATCTACTTTAATTCCAGGTCCCATAGTAGTAGATATCGCAACCCCCTTTATATATTGTCCCTTAGCTGCTGAGGGTTTTGCTCTTAAAATAGCCTCAAAAAAAGCAGCTAAATTTTCTAATATTTTCTTTTCTCCAAAAGATATTTTTCCAACAGGAGCATGAACTACCCCTGCTCTATCTACTTTAAAATCGATCTTTCCTGCTTTTATTTCTCTAACTGCTTTAGCTATATCAAATGTAACTGTTCCTGTTTTAGCACTTGGCATTAAACCACGAGGTCCTAATATTTTTCCTAATTTACCAATTGCAGGCATCATATCTGGTGTAGCTACTACTTTATCAAATTCCAACCATCCTCCCTGAATCTTTTTTATCAAATCTTCATCTCCTACATAATCTGCTCCTGCTTCTATTGCCTCTTTAGCTTTTTCTCCTTTAGCAAAAACTAAAACCTTAACAGACTTCCCGGTTCCATGAGGTAAAACCACAGAACCCCTTACCCTTTGATCTGCATGACGAGGATCTACTCCCAAATTAGCTGCAACTTCTACTGTCTCATCAAATTTAGCATAAGCAGTTTCTAAAGCTAATTTTACTGCTTCCTCAAAGGTATATCTTTTTGTTCTCTCAACTTTCGCTAAAGCTTCTCTATATTTTTTTCCATGTTTTGCCATTTCATCACCTCTTCTAATCCACAATTTCTATTCCCATACTTTTAGCTGTTCCTTCTATAGTTTTCATAGCTGCTTCTAAGGATGAAGCAGTAAGATCCTGCATTTTCATTTTAGCAATTTCTTCTAATTGCTTTCTTGTAATTTTCCCTACTATCTCTTTTTTAGGATTATGAGCACCTACTTCGATTCCAGCAGCTTTCTTTAAAAGCACTGAAGCAGGAGGTGTTTTTAGCTCAAAAGTAAAAGATCTGTCTGCATAAATTGTAATCACTACAGGGATAATCATTCCTTCTTGATTACGAGTTTTCTCATTAAATGCTTTTACAAATTCCATTATATTAACACCGTGTTGACCTAATGCTGGACCAACTGGTGGAGCAGGTGTTGCCTGCCCTGCCGGAAGTTGTAATTTTATTTGTGCTATAACTTTTTTAGCCATATCCTTTTATTCCTCCTTAAATCTTCTGCAAATAAGCAAATTCTATCTCCACTGGAGTTTCTCTTCCAAAAATACTTACTAATACTTTTACCTTACCTTTATCAGGTTTTACCTCATCTACTATCCCTATAAAATTAGCAAATGGACCCTCAGTAATTCTAACTCTATCTCCTTGCATAAATTGATACCTTGGTTTAGGTTTAATTTCTTCTACTGTAAGCTGAGAAATAAGCTTTTCTACCTCTTCTGTTCTAAAAATATAAAGTTTATCTCCTCCAACTATATCAAGCACACCCTCTATTCTTTTTATTTCCTCTTTAAGCCCTTCATCAAGTTCTCCATAAAGCAAAATATATCCCGAATAAAACTTCTGGGTTATTTGTTTTTCTGGAGAAAAAATTACTTCTATTTCTTTAGGGGGTGGAACAAAAATTTTTTCTATTTTTTCTCTCAATCCCTTTTCTTCTAATAATTTTTCCATTTTTTGTTTTATATCTTCCTCTAAACCTGCCCAAACTTGTATAGAATACCAATTTTTATTCATTTTATTTCATCAAAAAGGATATTAATACATTGTAAATTACATCTAAAAGCCCCAGATAACCTCCTATAAGTAAACTAAAAAACATAATCATTAAAGCACTAAGTAATATTTGTTTTCTTTGAGGCCAAGTAATTTTTTTTGTTTCTATTTTAACCTCTTTTAAAAATTTTACACCTTTACTTACCAAATTTTCTTCTTTATGTTTAATTGTTTTTGCAGTTTTTGTTTCTATTTGTTTCATATTTTTTCCTTTTCAAAATTATTAAATGGCAGGCCAGGAGGGACTTGAACCCCCAACCCCCGGATTTGGAGTCCGGTGCTCTGCCGTCTTGAGCTACTGGCCTGCCTTACTTTTTAACCTCTTTATGAATAGTATGTTTTTTATCCCATGGACAATATTTTCTTAATTCTAATCTGTTAGGTGTATTACGTCTATTTTTAGTAGTTGTATAATTAATTCTTTTACATTCTGTGCACTGAAGACGAATAATTATTCTTGCTTCACCTTTTTTAGCCATATCTCTAAAACCTCTTTTATTCTATTATTTTTGTAATAACACCAGCTCCAACTGTTCTTCCTCCTTCTCTAATCGCAAACCTTAATCCCTCCTCCAATGCCACAGGCTTTATTAACTCAACCTCTAACTCAACATTAT
>QNAZ01000006.1 GCA_003641645.1 Thermodesulfobacteriota bacterium | reverse complement strand
GCATTGGAGGAGGGATTAAGGTTTGCGATTAGAGAAGGAGGAAGAACAGTTGGAGCTGGTGTTATTACAAAAATAATAGAATAAAGGAGTGTGAGGTTTAAAATATGATACCTGCACAGAAAATAAGGATAAAATTAAAAAGTTTTGACCATAGAATACTTGATAAATCTGTAATAAGTATTGTAAATACTGCTAAAGAAACTGGAGCCAAAGTAGTAGGTCCTATACCACTTCCCACTAAAATAAGTAGATGGACAGTATTAAGGTCACCTCATATTGATAAAAATTCAAGAGAACAATTTGAAATAAGAATTCATAAAAGACTTATTGAGATACTGGAACCAACACAACAAACTATAGATGCCTTAATGCAACTTGAATTACCTGCAGGTGTGGAAGTAGAAATAAAGGTATAAAAAGGAGTGAAGAAAATGCAACTTGAGGGTTTAATAGGTAAAAAATTAGGAATGACAAGAATATTTGATAAAGAGGGAAATGCTATTCCAGTTACAGTATTACAAGTAGGACCTTGTGCAGTAGTTCAGATAAAAACAATTGAGAAAGATGGTTATAACGCAGTGCAATTAGGTTTTGAACCTAAAAAACTTACCAAATGCACTTTTCCTATGATAGGACATTTTCTTAAAGCAGGACTTGATACTGGATTTTATATTTTAAGAGAATTTAGAGTAAAAGATCCGTCAGAATTTAAACCAGGACAATATATTTATCTTTCTGATTTACATTTAGAAAAAGGTATTAAAGTTGATGTAACAGGAACTTCTAAAGGAAGAGGTTTTACAGGATGTATTAAGAGATGGAATTTTTCAAGACAACCTATGAGTCATGGTGCAAAACAAGTTCATCGTAAAAGAGGTTCAAGTGGAGCAAGCACCTTTCCAGGCAGGGTTATTAAAGGGCAAAAAATGCCAGGACACTATGGGAATGAAACAGTTACTATTAAAAATTTAACTGTAGTAGAGATAATTCCAGAAAAAAATCTACTTTTGGTTAAAGGTGCTGTTCCTGGATGGAATAATGGATATGTAATGGTTTATTTTAAAGAAAAGGAGAACTAAAAATGGAGGCTATAAAGGCAAAACTTATTGATAGTTCAGCTAATATAGTCGGAGAAATAGAACTTCCATCAGATTTATATGGTATTACTCCTAAAATTGGACTTTTGCATGAAGTTGTTAGATGGCAAATGGCAAGATGGAGATCAGGAACAGCTTGCACTAAAACAAGAGGTGAAGTAAGAGGTGGAGGAAGAAAGCCTTGGCCTCAAAAACATACAGGTAGAGCAAGGCAGGGTTCTATAAGAGCTCCTCAATGGGTTGGTGGAGGTGTGGCTCATGGTCCTAAACCTAAAAGTTATGAATTTAAGCTTAATAAGAAAGTTAGAAGATTAGGTTTAAAAATGGCTCTTTCTTCTCGTGCCTTAGTAAATAGAATTTATGTAGCCGAAGATTTTCCTGTAAAGGATAAACCTAAAACTAAAATTTTAAAAAGATTTTTGGATAACTTAGGTGTTAATGATGTTTTAATTATAGTGCCTGAAAGAAATTTAATATTGGAGAAAAGCGCAGATAATTTACCTAAGGTTAAAGTGTTGGCAGTTGAAGGATTGAATGTTTATGATATTTTAAATCACCAAAATTTGATTTTGGCAAAAGAGGCTTTAGTAAAAATAGAGGAACGTCTAAGGAGATAAAAAATGCGTGATCCAAGAACAATTATTTTAGCACCTATTATTACTGAGAAATCTATGTATTTAAAAGAAAAATATAATCAAATTAGCTTTTGGGTAGATCCTTCTGCAAATAAAATTGAAATTAAAAAAGCAGTTGAGGATTTATTTAAAGTTAAGGTAGTAGATGTTCAGACTATTAGAGTAAAAGGGAAACCTAAAGGAGGTTTTAGAAACCCTGGGAGGACTTCGATTAGGAAAAAAGCTATAGTAAGACTTGCAGAAGGAGAAACTATAGAATTTTTTGAAACTTTATAAGGAGTGAAAGCCATGCCTATAAAAAAGTGTAAACCTACATCACCAGGTAGAAGATTTCAGAGTTATTTAGTAAATCCAGAGCTTACTAAAAAAGAACCAGAAAAGAGTTTGGTAGAACCTATCAAAAAAACAGGTGGTAGAAATAATTATGGAAGAATTACAGTAAGATTTAGAGGTGGTGGGCATAAAAGACTTTATCGTATTATTGATTTTAAAAGAGATAAAGATAATGTCCCAGCTAAAGTTATAGCATTAGAATATGATCCTAATAGATCAGCCAATATTGCTCTTCTTCAATATGCTGATGGGGAAAAAAGATATATTTTAGCTCCACTTGGTCTAAAAATTGGTGATGTAGTTATGTCTGGAGAAAATGTTGAGATAAAAGTGGGTAATGCTTTACCTTTAAAAAATATTCCTGTTGGAACCATGGTTCATAATGTAGAGTTAAGACCAAAGAAAGGAGGTCAAATAGCTCGTTCTGCAGGTGCTTTTGCTCAAATTCTTGGTAAAGAAGGAGATTATGTAATATTAAGACTTCCTTCTGGAGAAATAAGATTAATTCATGGAGATTGTAAAGCTACAATTGGACAAGTAGGTAATTTAGAATGGGAAAATATAACTCTTGGTAAAGCAGGAAGAAGTAGATGGCTTGGAAGAAGACCTCATGTAAGAGGTGTTGCTATGAATCCTGTTGATCATCCTATGGGAGGGGGGGAAGGAAAATCTCATGGAGGAAGGCATCCTTGTTCTCCTTGGGGATGGTTATGTAAGGGTTTAAAAACTCGTAAAAAGAAACCTTCTGATAAATTTATTATTAAGAGAAGGAAGTAATTTGGAGGGGATTAAATGCCGAGATCAAAAAAGAAAGGTCCTTTTGTAGATGAACATTTATTGAAAAAAGTTTTAAAAGCAAAGCAAACAGGAGATAAAAAACCAATAAAAACTTGGAGCAGACGGTCAACTATTATACCTGAAATGGTAGGGTTAACTTTTGCTGTGCATAATGGACATAAATTTATACCTGTTTATGTGACTGAAAATATGGTAGGACATAAATTAGGAGAATTTGCTCCTACAAGAACATATAAAGGTCATCCTGCAGATAAAGGAAGAGTAAAAGGAGTGAAGAAAAAATAAAGGAGAAAGAGATGAAAGCTCGTGCTACTGCCAAATATGTATTAATTTCTCCTTACAAAGCAAGATTAGTAATTGATTTAATAAGAGGAAAGAAAGTAGATGAGGCATTAAATATTTTACAATTTACACCTAAAAAGGCAGCGAGAATTATTAAAAAGGTATTAGAAAGTGCTATTGCTAATGCTGAAAATAATTATGGTATGGATGTAGACAAACTTTATGTAGTTGAAGCTTATGTGAATGAAGGTCCACGCTTAAAAAGAATCTGGCCAAGAGCATGGGGTAGGGCAAGCAGAATTTTAAGAAGAATGAGCCATATTACAGTGGCAGTTGAAGAGAAAATAGAAGAAAAAAAGAAAAAAGGGAGGTAAATCTTGGGGCAGAAAGTTAATCCTATTGGGCTAAGAATTGGTATTACAAGAACTTGGGATTCTCGTTGGTTTGCTAAACCTTCGGAATTTTCAAAATATGTGTATGAGGATTATTTGATAAGAAAATATTTGAAAGAAAACTATTTTCATGCAGGAATTGCAAGGATTGAGATAGAGAGAGCATCTAATAAAGTGAGGATAATAATCCATTCTGCTCGTCCAGGTATTATTATTGGTAAAAAAGGAGTAGAAATAGAGAAGATAAGAAAAGAATTGACAGAACTTTTAAAAAATAAAGAAGTTGAAGTTTTAGTTAATGAAGTAAGAAGACCTGAGCTTGAAGCTCAACTTGTTGCAGAAAATATTGCAACTCAGATAGAAAGAAGGGTTTCTTTTAGAAGAGCTATGAAAAGAGCTGTTACTTTAGTTATGAGATTTGGAGCTCAAGGTGTGAAGGTTCAGTGTTCAGGAAGATTGGGAGGAGCTGAAATTGCAAGAAGTGAATGGTATAGAGTTGGAAGAGTTCCTCTTTCAACTTTAAGAGCTGATATTGATTATGGTTTTGCAGAAGCTATAACTAAATATGGAAGTATTGGAGTAAAAGTTTGGATATTTAAAGGTGAAGTATTACCTGAAAAAGGAGAACAAGAAAGAATTGTAATATAGAATTTTTAATATAGAGGTGAAAAAATGTTACTTCAACCTAAAAAAACAAAATATAGAAAGCAACAAAAGGGTAGAGTAAGAGGAAAAGCTACTTGTGGATATACTTTAGAATTTGGAGAATATGGACTAAAAGTATTAGAAGGGGGATGGCTTACATCTCAACAATTAGAAGCTGGGCGAATTGCTATTGTAAGAACTGCTAAAAAAGGTGCTAAATTATGGATAAGAGTTTTCCCAGATAAACCAATTACTAAGAAACCTGCAGAAACTCGTATGGGTAAAGGGAAAGGTTCAGTGGAAGGTTGGGTAGCAGTAGTAAAACGAGGGAAAATTATTTATGAAATTGCTGGAGTTCCAGAAGATGTTGCAAGAGAAGCTTTAAGACTTGCTGCAAGTAAAATGCCTTTTAAATGTAAGATTGTTAAAAGGGAGGAATTTTAATGAAAGCCCGTGAGTTAAGAGAATTTTCTATACCTGAATTAAAAGAAAAACTATCTCAATTAAGAGAGGAATTGTTTAATCTTAGATTTCAAAAAACCATACATAAACTTGAAAATCCTATGAGGATTAGGCAAGTAAAAAGGGATATTGCAAGAATATTAACTATTCTTAGAGAAAAAGAACTCAATATAAGATAATTTTTAGGGAGAATTAATATGGGGAAAAGAAAACAGTTTATAGGAACGGTTGTAAGTGACAAAATGGACAAAACTGTTGTTGTAATGGTAGAAACTTTAGTAAAGCATCCTTTATATGGAAAATATATAAAAAGAAGAAAAAAATATATGGCTCATGATGAAAATAATGAATGTAAGATAGGTGATAAAGTTTTAATAGAAGAAACAAGACCACTTTCTCGTAGAAAAAGATGGAGAGTGAGACAGATATTAGGAAGGGAAAAGATGATAGGTATAGAAGAGGTTCCTGAGGAGGGTAGGGAATCATGATTCAGCAACAAACCTATTTAAATGTAGCTGATAATTCTGGTGCAAAAAAGATAATGTGTATACGTATTTTAGGAGGAGCAGGTAGAAAATATGGCACTGTAGGAGATATAATTGTAGCTTCTGTGAAAGAAGCACTTCCTAATTCTAAAGTGAAGGAAGGAGATGTAGTAAGAGCAGTAATAGTAAGAACAAAAAAAGAAGTTTCAAGACCAGATGGAACGCATATTAGATTTGATGAAAATGCTGCAGTGCTTATTAATCAATACAAAGAGCCTATTGGGACTCGTATTTTTGGACCTGTGGCAAGAGAGCTAAGAACAAAAGGTTTTATGAAAATTGTATCTTTGGCACCAGAGGTAGTGTAAAAGATAAAGGAGAAGGATTATGATAAAAAGAGGAGCCAGCAAAAATTTACCTAAACCGCATGAAGCAAAGGTTCATATTAGAAAAAATGATATGGTGGTAGTAATAGCTGGTAAAGATAAAGGAAAAATTGGAAAAGTATTAAAAGTTTTTCCAAGAAGAGGAAGAGCTATAGTTGAAGGAGTAAATATAGTAAAAAAACACATGAAACCTACACCTTACAGTAGTGGTGGAATTATAGAAAAACCTGCGCCTGTTCATATTTCAAACTTAATGATATATTGTCCTAAGTGTAAAAGGGGTGTAAGAGTAGGTAAAAAATTTCTTGAAGATGGAACTAAGGTCAGGGTTTGTAAAAAATGTGGAGAAATAATTGAGGCAAAGGAGTAAGAAATGAGCTGGTTAAAGGAATATTACCTCAATGAAGTAAGACCAAGATTAATGGAGAGATTTAATTATAAAAATATTCATGAAGTTCCTAAAATTGATAAAATATGTGTAAATATGGGATTAGGAGAAGCTACAATTAATCCAAAGATTATTGATCAGGCTTTGATTGAGCTTGCTCAAATCACTGGACAGAAACCCAAGATTTGTAAAGCAAGAAAATCTATAGCTGGATTTAAGTTAAGAAAGGGTGTCCCAATAGGGGTTATGGTAACTTTGAGAAGAAATAGAATGTATGATTTTTTAGTAAGACTTATTAATATAGCATTACCAAGGGTAAAAGATTTTAAAGGTCTTCCAAGATCTGGCTTTGACGGTCGAGGAAACTACACTCTTGGTATAAGTGATCATACTATTTTTCCAGAAATAGATTCAAGTAAAGTTGAAAAAATAAAAGGTATGAGCATTACTATAGTAACTACTGCTGAAACAGATGAAGAAGCTTATGAACTCTTAAAAGAATTAGGAATGCCATTTAGGAGGTGATTTTAAATGCCAAGGAAAGCTCAGATAGAAAAAGCAAAAAAGGAACCAAAATTTAAAGTAAGAAAAAGAAATCGTTGTTCAATTTGTGGAAGAGCAAGAGGATATATTAGAAGATTTGGTCTTTGTAGGATGTGTTTTAGAAAATTAGCATCTGAAGGTAAAATTGCTGGAGTGAGAAAAGCAAGTTGGTAGGGGGAGATAAAATATGATGACAGATCCTATTGCTGATATGTTGGCAAGAATTAAAAATGCTTTAATGGCAAGACATAAAAGTGTTCGTATTCCATCTTCTAAAATAAAATTAGAAATTGCAAGAATATTAAAGGAAGAAGGGTATATTGAAGATTTTAAATATATTAAAGAAAAACCACAGCCACAGATTGAAATAATTCTTAAATATGATGAAAATAAGCGTCCTGTAATAGCAGGTGTTAAAAGAATAAGTAAGCCAGGAAGAAGGATATACAAAGGTTATAAAGATTTACCTAAGGTATTAGATGGTCTTGGGATTGCTATTATTTCTACTTCTCAAGGAATTATGACAGATCATGAAGCAAGAAAGAGAAAAATTGGTGGAGAAGTTCTTTGTGAAATTTGGTAAAAGAGGTGGTAGAAAATGGGAGAAATATCTCGTATAGGAAGAAAACCTATTAAAATTCCAAGTGGAGTTAAAATCCAAATTAAAGAAGATAGAATTATTGAAGTAGAAGGACCTAAGGGGAAATTAGTTAAAAAATTACCTCCTTTAGTAAAGATTGACATCGATAAAGATACTTTAGTAGTTCTTCAAGAGGATGTAAGGAAAAAATTAAAAAAGAAAGCTAAAGCATTTCAAGGATTAGCAAGGTCATTAATAAATAATATGGTTATTGGAGTTACAGAGGGATTTAAAAAATCCTTAGATATTGTAGGGCTTGGATACAAAGCAGAACTTAAAGGAAAAGAGATAATTTTTAGTTTAGGATATTCTCATCCTGTTAATTTTAAATTGCCTGAAGGAATTTCTGCTAAAGTAGAAAAGGGGAGTGGAGAGGTCCAAGCAAGAGTTATTATAGAAGGTATAGATAAAGAATTAGTTGGACAAGTAGCAGCTAATATAAAAAGACTTAGACCACCAGAGCCTTATAAAGGAAAAGGAATTAGATATACTGGAGAAGTGATTTATAGAAAAGCTGGTAAAGCAGGAAAGGGGGCTAAATAATTAAAGGAGTTAATTTATGGGAAAGTTAGAAAAGCGTAAAAGAAAAGTAGAGGCAAGATTAAGAAGAAAAAAAAGAGTGAGAAAAAAAATTTTTGGCACTCCTGAAAGACCAAGATTAAGTGTATATAAAAGTTGTAAACATATTTATGCACAGATTATAGATGATACTATTGGACACACCCTTGTGGCTGCTTCCTCTTTATCTCCAGAAATAAGAGAAAAATTTGAAGAATTAAAAAAGAAAGGTGGGAAAACAGAAGTAGCTAGGGCAGTAGGTGAGTTAATAGCTAAAAAGGCTTTAGAAAAAGGCATTACTAAAGTTTGTTTTGATAGAGGAGGTTTTAAATATCATGGAAGAATTAAAGCTCTTGCTGATGCTGCAAGAGCTGTAGGTTTAGAATTTTAAATTTTTAAGGAGGTAAAGTTGGCTAAAATAGGAGAAGAATTAATAGAAAGAATAATTATGATAAATAGAGTAACTAAGGTTACCAAAGGTGGTAAGAAACTTAGATTTTCAGCCTTAGTAGTTGTAGGAGATGGAAAAGGAAAAGTTGGTTTTGGATTAGGAAAAGCTCCAGAAGTTCCAGATGCTATAAGAAAAGCTATAGAAAAGGCTAAAAAAAACATGATAGATGTTCCTATAACCAGAGGAACTATACCTCATACCATAATGACTAAATTTAGTTCAACTAAGATATTATTAAAACCTGCTAAATCTGGGACTGGTGTTATAGCAGGTAGTACAGTGCGTGCTATTATGGATGCAGCAGGAATAACTGATATAGTAACTAAATGTATAGGAAGTAGTAATCCTCACAATCTTGTAAAAGCCACATTTAAAGCTTTGTCTCAACTTCAAAGTATAGAGTATGTAGCTAAAAAAAGAAGTAAAAGTATAGAAGAGATTTTAGCACAGGTGAGATCATGATGAAGAAACTAAAGATTACTCTAATAAGAAGTAAATATGGAAGAAAACCTAACCAAAGAGAGACTTTAAAAGGGCTTGGATTAAGGAAAATAGGTCAAAGTGTTATTAGAGAAGATAATCCTATGATAAGAGGAATGATAAGAAAAGTAGAACATTTAATAAAAGTGGAGGAACTCAATGAGTGAACTTATAACTCTTGAAAATTTGAAACCCTTTGCAAAATCAAGACATAAAGAAAAAAGAGTAGGAAGGGGTCATGGTTCTGGACACGGAAAAACTTCTTGTAGAGGGCATAAAGGACAAAAAGCTCGAAAATCACCAGATATTGCTCCTTGGTTTGAAGGAGGCCAAACACCTCTTATAAGAAGGGTTCCAAAAAGAGGATTTAAAAATCCATTTAAAATTGAGTATAAAGTAATAAATATAAAGGATTTAGTTAAAAAATTTCAGCCTAATGAAGTAGTTGATCATAATAGTTTAAAGGAAAAAGGTCTTTTAAAAGGTAAAAACAAATTTGTTAAAATATTAGGTGAAGGAGAAATAGATATACCTTTAATTGTAAAAGTTAATGCTATTTCTGGCACTGCTAAAGAGAAAATTGAAAAAGCAGGTGGTAAAATAGAAATAGTTAAGGTCTAAAATTTTGGAGAATAAATAGAGTGAATGGTAAAGAAAATCTTTTAAGTTTAGCTAATATTCCAGAGTTAAAAAGAAGGTTATTTTATTTATTTCTTGGTTTAGCAATTTATCGGTTTGCTATTCATATTCCTACTCCTGGAATAAATGGAGAAGCTTTTCTTAGTTTATTTAAACAAGCAAGTGGAACCCTTTTTGGATTTTTAGATATCTTTTCAGGTGGAGCATTGAGAAGATTTTCAATATGTGCACTTGGAGTAATGCCTTATATTAGTGCTTCAATTATTTTGCAATTGATGACTGTAGTTTATCCTTCTATAAAAGAGCTTTATAGAGAAGGACCAGAAGGTAAAAGAAAATTAGCTTATTATACTCGTTATTTAACAGTAGCTATTTGTTTAATTCAGGGATTTGGTATTTCTTTAGGATTGGAAAGGATGACTGCTCCTAATGGAATTCCTATAGTAAATGAACCAGGTTGGCTTTTTAGAATAACTACTATGATTAGTTTAACTGCAGGAACTATGTTTCTTGTCTGGTTAGGAGAGCAAATGACAGAACATGGAATAGGGAATGGAATTTCTATAATAATATTTGCAGGGATTGTAGCTGGAATTTTTCCAGCTATTACAAGGACTCTCAAATTTGTTCAAACAGGAGAATTTTCTGCTTTTTCTTTACTTTTTATTTTAGCTCTTATTGTAGGAATTTTGGCTTTCACATGTTTTATGGAGCTTGCTCAAAGAAGGATTCCTATTCATTATGCTAGGAGACAAATAGGTCGTCAGGTAATAGGAGGGCAAGCAACTTATTTACCTTTAAAGGTGAATACTGCAGGAGTTATTCCTCCTATATTTGCTGCTTCCATTTTAATGTTTCCAGCAACAATAGCTAATTTTGTTCCTGTAGGTTATTTTCAAACAGTATCCACATTTTTAAGACCAGGTGCTATATTTTATGAAATTCTTTTTGCTGGTTTAATTATTTTCTTTTGCTATTTTTATACTGCAGTTATATTTAATCCTAAGGATGTAGCAGATAATTTAAAAAAATGGGGTGGTTTTATTCCAGGAATAAGACCTGGTAAAGCAACAGAAGAATTTATTGATAAAGTCCTCACAAGAATTACTCTTATAGGTGCTTTATATGTAGCCTTTATTTGTGTTCTTCCCAGTTTTTTAATTACTAAATTGAATCTTCCTTTTTATTTTGGTGGAACTTCACTTTTAATTGTTGTAGGTGTTGCTATGGATATAATGGGGCATATTGAAACTCATTTACTTACTCGACAATATGAAACATTTATAAAACATAGCAAAATAAAAATTAAATAAAGGAGGTGTGCTATGAATATTATATTTTTAGGTCCCCCAGGAGCAGGAAAAGGAACACAGGCAAAAGTTTTAGTAGAAAAATACGGAATTCCTCAAATTTCAACAGGAGACATGTTAAGAGAGCATGTTGCTAAAGGGACTGAGCTTGGTCTTAAAGCTAAAGAGTATATGGAAAAAGGGCAACTTGTGCCTGATGAGATTATTCTTAGTATGGTAAAGGAAAGACTTAGTCAAGATGATGCACAAAAAGGATTTATTTTAGATGGATTTCCAAGAACAGTTGCACAGGCTGAAGCTTTAGATAAGATTTTAGAAGAGATGGGTAAAAAAATAGAGTATGTTCTTGCTCTTATAGTTCCTGATGAAGAACTGGTTACCAGACTTACTGGAAGAAGGACTTGTAAAAATTGTGGAATGATGTATCATATTAAATTCAAACCTCCTAAAGTAGAAGGTAAATGTGATGCTTGTGGTGGGGAGCTTTATCAAAGACCTGATGATAATGAAGAGACTGTAAGAAATAGATTAAAGGTGTATCACGAACAAACTGCTCCCCTTATTGAATATTATAGGAAAAAGGGAGTTTTATTTGAAGTTGATGGAAATAAGAGTATTGAAGAAATTACTCAACAACTTATTAATATTTTAGAGAAAAAATAAATTGTATAGAAAATTTTTAAATAATCGCCCTATTTTAAAAAATAAATGGGAATTAGAGAAATTAAGAAAAGCTAATGCAATTGTAATGGAGGTTTTACTTGCTCTTAAGGAAGAGGTAAAACCAGAAAAAACCACTTTTGAATTTGAAGAGTTAGCTTTAAAGTTTTGTGAAAAAAAGAGAGTAAAACCTGCATTTAAAGGATATAGAGGTTATCCCTATGCTCTTTGTGTGTCTGTAAATGAAGTTATTGTACATGGTATGCCTGATAAAGAAAAAATGCTTAAAGAAGGAGATATAGTGAGTTTTGATTTCGGTGTAATTTATGAAGGATATGTAGGGGATGCAGCTTTAACTGTAGGAGTGGGAAAAATTTCAGAAGAAGCTAAAAAATTACTTAAGGTAACAGAAGAAGCTTTATATAAAGGAATTGAAAAAGCTCGTTTTGGTAATAGAATAGGGGATATTTCAAATGCTATACAAAAACATGTGGAAGCTCATGGATTTAATGTAATTAGAGAGTTTGTTGGACATGGAGTAGGCAGACAATTACATGAGCCTCCTGAAGTGCCTAATTATGGAAAACCAGGAAAAGGACCAAAAATAGAAATAGGAATGGTTTTAGCAATAGAACCTATGGTTTCTGCAGGAGATTATAGAGTAGAGATTTTAGAAGATGGGTGGACTGCAGTAACTAAGGATAGAAGTTTAGCAGCTCATTTTGAACATTCAGTTGCAATAACCCCTGAAGGACCTGAAATTTTATCAAGGATTTAATATGCCTAAGGAAGATGTAATACTTTTAGAAGGTAAAGTATTAGAAGCTTTACCTAATGCTATGTTTAGAGTAGAGTTAGAAACCGGGAATAAAGTTTTGGCTCATATTTCTGGAAAGATGAGGATGCATTATATAAGAATATTACCAGGAGATACAGTAGTAGTTGAGCTATCTCCTTATGATTTAACAAGAGGTAGAATAGTTTATAGAGGAACAAAAAAAGATTATGAAAGAGGAGGTTAATTGTTATGAAAGTAAGTCCATCTGTAAAAAAAAGGTGTAGAAAATGTAGAATAATAAGAAGAAAAGGAGTAGTAAGAGTTATTTGTGAAATACCTAAGCATAAACAAAGACAAGGTTAAGGAGGTATTATGCCTAAAATTGCAGGGGTAGATGTTCCTGAAAATAAACCAGCAGAAATAGCTTTAACTTATATTTATGGAATAGGAAGGACTTTAGCACAAAAAGTTTTGGCAAAAGCAGGGGTGGATTGGTTTAAAAAAATGAGAGATTTAACAGAAGATGAAATAAATAAAATAAGGCAAATAATTGAAAAAGAATGTAAAGTAGAAGGGGATCTTAGAAAAGAGGTAAGACAAAATATTCAGAGACTTATTTCTATAGGATGTTACAGAGGTTTAAGACACAGAATGAAGCTTCCTGTAAGAGGACAGAGAACAAGATCAAATGCAAGAACCTGGAAAGGACCCAGACCTGGGTCATTAAGAAGAAAGAAAAAATAAGGAGGAATAAAGAGTGGCTCGCCCAAGAACAAAAAAGAAAAAAATAAAGAAAACTGTTAGTGAAGGAATTATTCATATACATTCTACTTTTAATAATACTATAGTTACTATAACTGATAGACAAGGAAACACACTTGCATGGGCAAGTGGAGGCACAGAAGGTTTTAAGGGAACAAGAAAAGGAACACCTTTTGCTGCTCAATTAGCAATGCAATCTGCTTTAAAAAAGGCTCAAGCTTATGGATTAAAAGAAGCTTGGGTTTATGTAAAAGGTCCTGGTCCAGGTAGAGAAGCAGCTTTAAGAGCCTTACAAGGATCAGGAATAAAAATAACTCTTATTAAAGATGTAACACCTATTCCTCATAATGGATGTCGTCCACCTAAGAGAAGAAGAGTATAAAATTCTTTAAAGGAGGTTAATTTAAAGTGGCAAGATATACAGGACCAAAATGTAGATTATGTAGAAGAGAGGGAATGAAATTATTTTTAAAAGGTGAAAGATGTTACACTGATAAATGTCCTTTTGAAAGAAGAAGTTACCCTCCTGGACAGCATGGACCACAACAACTCAGAACCAAACTTTCTGATTATGGTATTCGTTTGAGAGAGAAACAAAAAGTAAAAAGAATTTATGGAATTTCTGAAAAACAAATGAGAAGATATTATGAAATAGCTACTAAAATGCCTGGTCAGGCAGGTCATAATTTATTACAATTGCTTGAAAGAAGACTTGATAATGTAGTTTATAGATTAGGTTTTGCAGTCTCAAGAGCTCAAGCAAGACAATATGTTAATCACGGTTTTTTTAAAGTTAATGGAAGAAATGTAGATATTCCTTCATATTTGGTAAAACCAGGAGATGTAATTGAACTTAAAGAAAAATATAGAAACAATCCTCAAATTATTGAATCTTTAGAAACAGTGGTAAGAAAAGGGATCCCTTCATGGTTAGAACTTGATGCAGAAAACTTTAAAGGAATAGTCAAAAATCTTCCTACCAGAGAAGATATTACTATGCCTATTCAAGAAAGCTATATTATTGAGTTCTATTCAAGATAATTAAATAAATTCATTAAAAAATTAAAAAGAGGGTAAAAAACTTATGAAAAAAGAAGTGGAATTGATTAAACCAGAAGAGATTAAAATTCACAAAGATAGTCAATTTCCTTTTTATGGAAAGTTTATTATTGAACCTTTAGAAAAGGGATATGGTATAACTCTTGGAAATGCTTTGAGAAGAATTTTACTTTCTTCTATCCCAGGATATGCTATTACTGAAGTAAAAATAGAAGGTGTGCCTCATGAGTTTACAAGTTTACCAGGAATTTTAGAAGACATTCCTGAAATTATCCTTAATCTTAAAGGAGTAAGATTTAAACTTAATGGTGAAGGACCATTTTATTTTAAACTTGAAAAAGTAGGAGAAGGCGAGGTTAAAGCAGGAGATATTCAGGTTGGAAAAGAAGGAGAAGTGGTAAATCCAGATCATCACATTGCTACCTTAACTAAAGATGGAAAACTTTTTGCAGAATTAAAGGTTGAGAAAGGAAGAGGTTATGCTCCTGCAGAGTATACTAAAAATAATGAAATAGGAGTAATTTTAGTAGATGCTATATTTTCTCCTATAACCAAAGTTAATTTTGTTGTAGGACAGGCTCGTGTAGGTAAAAGTAGTGATTATGATAGTTTAGTAATGGAAGTTTACACTGACGGGACCATAGATCCTAAAACAGCTTTGGTTCAAGCTGCTAAAATTTTAATGGAACAGCTTATGATATTTTTAGAAGGAGAAAAAATTTCTTTAGAATCTCGTGTTTCAGAGGCAGCTACACTTAATAATCTATTTAATATGACTATAGAAGAATTAGAACTTTCTGGAAGAGCTCATAACTGTTTAAAAAATGCTGGTATAAACTATGTAGGACAATTGGTTCAAAAAACAGAAACTGAACTTCTTAAATTAAGAAGTTTCGGTAAAAAGTCCTTAGATGAAATTGTGGAAAAACTTTCTAAATTAAATTTGAAACTTGGAATGTCTGATATTAAATGGAAACCACCTAAGGATTAATAAAAAAGGAGAGGAAAAAAATGAGACATAGAAAAGTTAGTAGAAAACTTGGTAGAGATGTAGAACATCATAAAGCAATTCTTAGAAATATGGTAACAGATCTATTTAAATATGGAAAAATTACAACTACTTTAGCTAAAGCAAAAGAACTAAGAAGAGTAGCTGATAAAATGATAACACTTGCTAAAAGAGGAGATCTTACTTCAAGAAGAAGAGCATTAGCTTTTATTAGAGATAAAAATATAGTAAGAAAATTATTTAGCGAATTAAGAGAAAAATATTTGAATAGAGCAGGTGGATATACCCGAGTTATTAAGATTGGTCCAAGAAGAGGAGATGCCTCCATGATGGCTATAGTAGAATTAGTAGAAGAAAAAATAACTACAAAAAGATCTAAACTTAAAAAAGAAAGACTTAAAAAAATTGTGGAGTTTATTGAAAAGAAAAAAAGAGAATATGGATTGATAAAAGAGGCTCCCTCTCAAAAAGAAACTAAAGAGGAAGTTTCTAAAAGTGAAGAAAAGACTGAATCAGAATAAAATTATGAATGTTATTAGAACTTGATGAAAAATTTAGATCTAATTTTTTTGCTCTTCTTAAATTTCCTCAAAAAGAATTAATAATCTCATTTTTAAGAAAATTTAAAAATAGAAAAGATTTTTATTTAACTGGTGGCTCAGTAAGAGCTCTTTTTACGTCAGAAGATATTGTAGATCTTGATCTTACACTTAAAGAAGATGTTATATCTTTAGTTTTTTTTGCAAAAAAGTTTTTAAATTATCATTTTGTTCCTTTAGCTCCAGAATTGGGAAT
>QNAZ01000005.1 GCA_003641645.1 Thermodesulfobacteriota bacterium | reverse complement strand
TTACAAAAAATAGATTCTCTTATAATGGAAACAAGAATGATAAAAACTCCTTATGAAATAAATTGTATTAAAAAAGCTGGTAAAGTTATTGATAAAGCTTTAAAAAAAGCAATTTCTTACTTCAGACCGGGAATGAAGGAAATTGAAGCAAGTGCTCTTTTAGAAAATGAACTTCGTATTTTAGGTCATCCTGGAATAACAAGATCTTTATATGGTTTTGAGCTAACTTATGGGCATTTAATTTCAGGTAAGGAGGCTCTCAGTCCTATTTATGCTTTAACTGGTCAAGGAGGAAAGGGTGTTCCTGGTTTTCCCGGAGGAGCAAGCTTTAAAAAACTTAAAAAAGATGATCCTATTTTACTGGATTTTTCAGGATACTTTAAGGGTTATTATATTGATCAAACCAGAATGGCAAGCTTTAAAATATTAAAGTCTGCAGAACCTTTTTATAAAACTGCTTTAAAAATTTTAACTACTTTAGAAAAAGAAATTAAACCCGGGATTAAAAGTGGTGAAATTTATGAAAAAGCTTTATTAATGGCAAAAGAGGAAGGTTTAGAAAGTTTTTTTATGCATCATGGAGGAAATACGAAGTTTATAGGACATGGAGTTGGACTCCATATTGATGAACCTCCACCTTTAGCCTTAGGACAAAAAATAATTTTAAAGGAAAATATGGTTATTGCTTTAGAACCAAAGTTTCATGTTCCTGATTTAGGAGTAATAGGAATTGAAGAGACCTTTTTAGTAACTAAAAAAGGACTCAAAAGATTAAATTCTACTTCAAGAGATTGGATTTTTTTAAGATGATATGATAAAATAGGTTGTGATTTCATAATGAGATCTCCAAGAAATAAAAGAAAATTACATACTAAGTTCATTTTTATTACAGGTGGAGTTCTCTCTTCTTTAGGAAAAGGACTTGCTGCAGCATCTATTGGTGCTTTACTTGAAGCACGTGGATTAAGGGTTACTCTTCAAAAATTAGATCCTTATATAAATGTTGATCCAGGCACTATGAATCCTTTTCAGCATGGAGAAGTATATGTTACAGAAGATGGAACCGAGACAGACCTTGATTTAGGGCACTATGAACGTTTTACTTCAGCTCAAATGGGTGCTAAAAATAATTATACTTCTGGAAAAATTTACTATTCAGTTATTACTAAAGAAAGAAAGGGAGTATATTTAGGAGGCACAGTTCAAATAATACCACATGTAACAGATGAGATAAAAGCCTGCATTTTAGATCTTGCAAGTCCTCAAATTGATGTAGCTATAATAGAAATAGGAGGTACTGTAGGAGATATTGAAAGTCTTCCTTTTTTAGAAGCTATAAGACAATTAGGATACGAATTAGGAAAAGAAAATGCTTTATATATTCATCTTACTTATGTTCCCTATATAAAAACTGCAGGAGAGCTTAAAACTAAACCAACTCAACATAGTGTAAAAGAATTGAGAGCTATTGGAATTCAACCTGATATTATTCTTTGTAGAACTGATAGATTTTTACCTCCAGAGATAAAGAAAAAAATCGCACTATTTTGTAATGTGGAAGAAGATGCTGTAATTACTGCTAAGGATATAGATTGTATTTATGAAATCCCTTTAATTTTTCATAAAGAAGGACTTGATACTAAAATCATAGAATATTTAAATATGTGGACAAGAGAACCAGATTTAAGTGTATGGGAAAACATAGTAAGAATTTACAAAAATCCTGAAGATGAAGTAACCATTGGTATTATTGGTAAATATGTAAGTTTAAAAGATTCTTACAAATCTCTAAATGAGGCTCTTATTCATGGAGGACTTGCAAATAAATTAAAGGTCAATTTGAAATTTATAAATGCAGATGAATTAACTCCAGAAAATTTAGATAATTATTTAGAAGATATAGATGGAATACTTGTTCCTGGTGGTTTTGGTATAAGAGGTATTGAGGGAAAAATCCTTGCTATAAATTATGCTAGAAAAAGAAAAATACCTTTTTTTGGAATATGTCTCGGGATGCAACTTGCTGTAATTGAATTTGCAAGAAATGTGCTTGGATGGAAAGAAGCACATTCTACAGAGTTTGATAGAGATACTCCCTATCCTGTAATTTATTTAATGAAAGAATGGTATGACTATAGAAAGGGACGTATTGAAAGAAGAGACGAAGGGTGTGATCTTGGAGGAACAATGAGATTAGGAGCTTATCCTTGTATTCTTAAAAATGGATCTAAAGTATGGGAGGCTTATCAAAAAAAAGAAATATTTGAAAGACATCGTCATCGTTATGAATTTAATAATATTTATAGAGAAGCTATGGAAAAAGCTGGATTAGAAGTTGTGGGAACTTCTCCAGATGGGGAGTTAGTTGAAATAGTAGAATTAAAAGACCATCCTTGGTTCATAGGAGTTCAATTTCATCCTGAATTTAAATCTAAACCCATAAATCCTCATCCTTTATTTAAATCTTTTATAAAAGCTTCTTATCAATATAAACTTGAGCGTGGAGTTAAGTAATTTGATAGACCTTCATACCCATTCAACAGCATCAGATGGAACTTTTTCTCCTGAAGAATTAATATATCTGGCTAAAAAAGAAAATTTAGAAGCTCTTGCTCTTACTGATCATGACACTATAGATGGATTAAAACCTGCATATCAAATTGCTATAGAAGAAAATTTGCCTTTTTTATGTGGAGTAGAAATTAGCATTAAATTTGAGGGACCGGGACATTTCCATCTTTTAGGATATTTTTTAGAACCAAAAATTCCTAAATTGCAAGATACTTTAATAAGGCTTAAAAAGGCTCGAGAAGAAAGAAATAAGAAAATAATTGAAAAATTAAATGCTCTTGGTATAGAAATAACTTTAGAAGAATTAAAAAAATTTGCTAAAGGTGAAATAGGAAGACCTCATATAGCCAATCTTTTAGTAAAAAAGGGTATAGTTAAATCATTTGAAGAAGCTTTTAAAAAATATTTAAAAAAAGGAGCAGCTGCTTATGCACCGAAAGCACTTCTTTCACCAGAGGAAGGTATAAAACTAATTTTAGAAGCTAAAGGTGTGCCTGTTCTTGCTCATCCTATAACCTTAAAATTGAATCATTTAGAGCTCAAAAATTACCTAAAAAAGCTTAAAGAATTTGGATTAATGGGGGTCGAAGTCTATTATACTGAACATACACCTGAATTTACTAAGTTTTTAATAGAGTGTGCTAAGGATATAGGATTATTAATAACTGGGGGAAGTGACTTTCATGGAGAAAATAAACCTAATATTAAATTGGGAAAAGGATTAGGAAACTTAAATATTCCTTTTGAATGTTATGAAAATTTGAAAAAAATGCTTGAAAAATTAAAATAAAAAACCATGAAAAAGGAAAAATTAATTGAAAAAATTTTAGAGTTAAAAAGAAAAAGAAAAGCTATAATTCTGGCTCATAATTATCAACCTCCTGAAATTCAAGACATAGCAGATTTAAGAGGTGATTCTTTAGAACTCAGTCTTAAAGCAAGTAAAACTGATACAGAAATTATAGTCTTTTGTGGTGTAATTTTTATGGCTGAAACAGCTAAAATTGTTTCTCCTAAAAAAAAGGTCCTTCTTCCAGTAAAAGATGTTCCTTGTGAAATGGCTAATATGATAAATGTAGAAGATGTTTTAGCCTTGAAAGCAAAATACCCTGATGCACCAGTAGTAACTTATGTAAATTCTTACGCTGAAATAAAGGCTGTAAGTGATGTATGCTGCACTTCAGCTAATGCTGTAAAAGTAGCAGGAATTTTACCTGATAAAAAAATTATTATGATTCCGGATATGAATCTTGCTCGATATACTCAACGTTTTTATCCAGAGAAAGAAATTATATACTTTGAAGGTTTTTGTCCTTTTCACCACCTTTTAACCCCTGAAGAAGTAATAAAAGCTAAAAAAAAGCATCCAAATGCTATTTTTATAGCTCACCCTGAATGTCGCCCAGAAGTGATTGATCTTGCAGATTATGTAGCTTCAACAAGCGGAATGCTAAAACTTGCCAAAAAATTACCCAATAAAGAGTTTATTATAGGAACTGAAATAGGACTTCTTTATCCTTTAAGTAAAGAAAACCCTGATAAAAAATTTTATCATCCCTCTCCAGAAAAAATGGTATGTTCTTCTATGAAAAAAATTACTCTTGAAAATTTATTTAATGCTTTAGAAAACTTAGAATTTGAAGTAACTCTCAATGAAGAAGTGATTGAAAAAGCATATAGTGCTGTAAAAAAAATGTTGGAAATAGTGTAAAAGGATAAAGAACCTATTGCCCCTTGACAAAAACTTAAAAATAGATTTTACTTTATAATGAATTTGGTTATTTAAAGGGAGGAAAAATGGATTTTCAAGATATTGCAAATTTGGAAGAGAAAATCGATGCTCTTATTTCATTAGTTGTTCAGTTAAAAAATGAAAAAGAAGCTTTGCTTAATAAATTAAAAGAAAAAGAAGAAGAAAATGCTAAACTTTTAGAAGAAATAAACAGGAGGGAGGAGGAAAGAAGGATAATAAAAGAAAGGATTGGTAGTTTAATAGAAAAGCTCTCCCAAATATAAAGTTATTATAAAAAGGTAATAAAAATGCAACCAATAAAAGATATTTGTTTTGAATTTTTAGGTCAAACTTTCCTCTTTCGGTCTTTTGTTCCGGAAGAGGAAGTTAAGGAAGTTTTAGAATATTTAGAAAATAAAAAGAAAGAGGTAGAAAATTTTAAAAAAGTCCCTACTTTTAAGTTAGCTATTTGGCTTCTTTTACAAGTAGCATATGACTATATAAAATTAAAAAAAGAAAAAGAAGCTTTAGAAAAGTGTGTAAAGGTTCAAGTTAACAAGGTGGGAGAGTTTTTGGAAAAAGAAATATCCTGGGGTGTTCGTGAAGAGGACAATGGCCTGCCAAGCTAACACTATTGGAATAAAAGGGCAAGGTGGTTCTGGGGCCTTTTTGCTTTTAAAAAAGCGTTTAGGGCTAACCAGACCCCACCCTAAAAGTTATTTCAATAGAGCTTGGAGCAGGCAACCCTCACGACACCCCGGGATCATTTATTTCCTTTAAATCAAATATATCTTCTTTCCTTCTCCCTCCAAAATTTATTTAATCTAACCTTTGCTAAAGGAGGAATGGATATGAATTTTTTCTGGGGAATATTGGTAGGAATTATAATTAGTATATCTTTGGTTGGAGTTTATTTCTTTATTCAAAAAAAGAAAGAAATAGAAACAAAAAAAACAGCAGAAAAGCTTCTTAAAGATGCTCAACAAAAAGCTAAAGAAATAATAGGAAAAGCTGAAAATGAAGCTAAATTAAAGCTTCAACAAGCAGAAATTCAAATAAAAGAAGAACTTTTAACCCATAAACAAGCTTTAGAAAAAGAATTTGAAAAAAGAATGAAAGAAGTTTCTTTAAAAGAAGAAAGAATTCTTCATAAAGAGGAAAACCTTATTAAAAAAGAAGAAGCTTAAAAAAAAAAATTAAAAGAAATAGAAGAAACAAATGCTCTTGTTGAAAGCGAAAAAAAGCAAATTGAAGAAATTTTAAAACAAGCTAAAAATGAATTAGAAAAAATTTCAGGCTTATCTGAAAAAGAAGCCAGAGAATTACTTCTCAAAAAATTAGAAGAGGAACTGAAAGAAGAAAAAGCTAAACTTATAATGAAATTAGAAAATGAAGCAAGAGAAGAAGCTAAAAGAAAATCTCAAGAAATTTTAGCCTATGCCATCTCAAAAGCTGCTGTTTCCTTTGTTACAGAAAAAACTGTTTCTGTAATTCATCTTCCTAATGAAGAAATGAAAGGAAGAATAATTGGAAGAGAAGGTAGAAATATTAGAACTTTTGAGACTTTAACAGGTGTTGATCTTCTAATAGATGATACACCTGAGGTAGTAGTTTTATCATGTGCTGATCCTTTAAGAAGAGAAATTGCTCGTATTGCATTAGAAAGATTGATTGCTGATGGAAGAATTCATCCTACAAGAATTGAGGAAGTAGTAAAGCAAGTGGAAGAAGAAATGGAACATCATTTGATAGAAGTAGGAGAAAAAGCTTGTTTTGAACTTGGAATTTATGGACTTCATCCAGAACTCATAAAAATGATTGGAAAATTAAAATTTAGAACAAGCTATAGTCAAAATGTTTTACAACATTCTATTGAGACTGCTATTATTTGTGGAGCTTTAGCAGGAGAGCTTGGGGTAGATGTAAAAAAAGCTAAAAGAGCTGCTTTACTTCATGATATAGGAAAAGCTGCTTCTTATGAATTAGAAGGACCTCATGCTCTTATAGGAGCTGAAATTGCAAGAAAGTTTGGAGAAGATGAAGAAATCGTAAATGCTATTGCATCTCACCACGAAGATATTCCAACTACAAGTCTCTTAGGAATAATCTTACAAATTTCTGATGCCATTTCTGGAGCAAGACCAGGAGCAAGAAGAGAATTACTTGAAGCATATATAAAAAGAATAAAAGAACTTGAAGCCATTGCTTCTTCTTTTGAAGGTGTTGAAAAAGCTTTTGCTATACAAGCTGGGAGAGAAATAAGAGTAATAGTTGATGATAAAAAAATCAGTGATGAACAAGCTTATGTATTAGCTCATGAAATCGCTCAGAAAATAGAAAAAGAATTAACTTATCCGGGAATAATAAGAGTTACTGTAATTAGAGAAACAAGAGTTATTGAATATGCCAAATAAAGTAAAATTGGTTTTTTTAGGAGATATTGTTGGAAGTTCTGGAAGAAAAGCAGTGAAAATCTTTCTTCCAGAAATAATAAAAAAATATAAATGCGATTTTATAATAGCTAATGCTGAAAATGCAGCTGGAGGATATGGATTAACTCAAAAAGTTGCAGAGGAACTTTTTTCTTATGGAATAGATATCCTTACCTCTGGAAATCATATCTGGAAAAGGGAATTTTTTCCTTATTTACAAAAAACTGAAAGGGTTTTAAGACCAGCTAATTATGGAGAAGGAGCTCCTGGTAAAGGCTGGACTATCTATACTAAAAATAATATAAAACTTGCAGTTATTAATTTAGAGGGTAGAATTTTTATGAGACCTTTGGAAAATCCTTTTACTATAGGTAAAAAACTTGCTCAAGAATTTTTAAAAGAAACTCCTTTTATAATAGTTGATTTCCATGCTGAAGCAACTTCAGAAAAATTAACCTTAGGATATTTTTTAGATGGTTTAGTATCAGCAATAATAGGGACTCATACACATGTTCAAACCTCAGATGAAAGGATTTTCCCAAAAGGCACAGGTTATATTACAGATGTTGGAATGTGTGGAGCTTTTGAAAGTGTAATAGGAATGAAAATTAATCAGGCTTTAGAAATGTATCTTTCTATGGTTCCCAGAAAATTAGAAGTAGAAAAAGATAAAAAAATAAAAGTAGAAGGTTTATTTTTAGAATTCAATGAAAAAGGGAAAACTACTTATATAGAAAGATTTAGACTAATTACTTAATTTTTTATGATGCTTTTTCCACCATCTTTTAAATAATTGTTTTTTTAAAGGAGAAAGTCTATCTATAAATAAAATTCCATCTAAATGATCACATTCATGTTGAAAAGCTATAGCCCTAATTCCTTCTAATTCTCTTTCAAAAAGTTTTCCATTTAAATCATAAGCTCGAATATAAAGTTTAGCATATCTATTTACTTTGGCATAATATCCAGGAATACTAAGACATCCCTCTTCATAAGCAATTTGCCCCTCTGCAGAAACTATTTCAGGATTAATATAAATTTCCAGTTTATTTTTCCCTTCTCTTTGAGAAATATCTAAAATAAAAACTCTTTTTAAAATCCCTACTTGATTAGCAGCCAATCCAAGTCCTTTAAATTTATACATAGTTTCAGCCATTTTTTCTATATTTTTTTTAAGTTCTCCATTTATATCTTCAACAGGTTTAGCTTTTTGCCTAAGAACTGGATGCCCAAGAATAAGAATTTCCATTTTTATCCTCTTTTTACAGTTTGAAATTAATTTTATTTTAAAACTCTTTTATAAAATTTCAAGTTTTTTCAATCTCTAAATAGACCTCCATTTATATGAAATACACAACCTGTTATATAATTTGCTTTTTCACTTGCTAAAAAAGCAGCCAAATAAGCCACTTCTTCTGGGAGACCTGCTCTTTTTAGTGGAATTTGTTGTAAAAATGCCTCTTTTACTTTTTCAGGAAGTCCTGCTGTCATATCAGTTTCTATATATCCTGGTGCAATTACATTTACTGTAATATTTCTTCCTGCTACTTCTAAAGCAAGAGCTTTTGAAAATCCTATTATACCTGCTTTAGCTGCTGCATAATTGGTTTGACCAGGATTTCCTGTAAATGCTACTACTGAAGATATATTAATAATTCTTCCCCATCTTTCTTTTATCATCATAGGAAGAACTGTTTGGGTAACGTAAAAAATAGAATATAAGTTTGTTTTAATAACTTTGTCCCAATCTTCTTCTTTCATTTTTAAAAGTAAAGAATCTCTAACAATACCAGCATTATTTATTAAAATTTGGATATTTCCTATATTTTTTTCAATTTTTTTTATTTCATTTCTTACTTCTTGTGAATTAGCTACATCAAATCTTGCTAAATAAGCTTTTTTACCCATTTTTTCTATTTCTTGAGCTAAACTTTTTGCTTTTTCTTCTGATCCTTTATAATTAATAATTACTTTAGCTCCTTTCTTAGCAAGTTCATAAGCTATAGCTCTTCCAATACCTCTTGAAGCTCCAGTTATCAAAGCAATTTTTCCATTGAGTTCTTCCATTAGTTTCTCCTTTTTAAGAAATTTTAAAATATTTTAAAAATTATTAAAAAATTTGTCAATTTCTCTTGACAACCTATTTAAAATATGCTACACAAAATTCAATAAGATTAAAGAAATCTTAATTAAAGGAGTGATCTATGATAGAAATAAGATTACATGGACGGGGAGGTCAAGGAGCAGTTACTTCAGCTGAATTAATTGCTATAGCAGCTATTAATGAAGGTAAGTTTGCTCAAGCCTTTCCAAGTTTTGGACCTGAAAGAAGAGGAGCTCCAGTGCAAGCCTTTGCAAGAATTGATAATAAGAGAATTTACACAAGAGAAAAAATTTATAATCCAGATATAATTCTGGTTCTTGATCCTACACTTCCTAAAATTACAAAGGTAACAAATGGTTTAAAAAAGAATGGTATAGCTATTTTGAATTCTCCATTTTCTGAAAAAGAAGTTAGAAAACTTTTAGATAATTATAAAGGAAAGCTTGCACTTGTTGATGCAACTAAAATTGCTATTGAAGAACTTGGTCTCCCTATTACTAATACTACTATGTTAGGAGCTTTTATAAAAGCAACAGAATTAATTGATGTAAAACATATAGAAGAAGCTTTAAAAAATAGGTTTGGAAAGCTTGCTGAAAAAAATATAAAAGCTTTTCACAGAGCATTAAAAGAAACCAAAATTTATAAATAAAGGAGTTAGCTATGCCAAAAGATCAAGGATTAGTTAGTTGGAAAGAATTAGCTCCTGGTATGTTCATTTTAGAACCAGGGAATTCTGTTAAGTTTAAAACAGGTGATTGGAGAGCTTATAAACCTGTTTTGGATAAAGAAAAGTGTATAAAATGTGGAATATGCTATACACTTTGTCCTGATCTTTGTTATAAAAAAGATAAGGATGGATATTTTATTCCTGATTTATATTATTGTAAAGGTTGTGGAGTTTGTGCTAAACACTGTCCTAAAGGTGCTATTACAATGGTTTTAGAGGAGGCTTAAAAATGGGGAAAAAAGTTGCTAAAGAAGTATCTATTGCTATAGCTGATGCAGTTGCTCAATGTAAAGTAGACGTAATTTCAGCTTATCCTATTACTCCTCAAACTCACATTGTTGAGCATTTGGCAGAACTTGTAAATAACGGTGAGCTTGATGCTGAATATATGCCGGTTGAATCCGAACATGCAGCTATGAGTGCTTGTATTGGTGCTGCTGCAACAGGTGCAAGAACTTTTACTTCAACAGCTGCTCAGGGACTACTTTTAATGTATGAAAATCTTTTTATTGCTTCTGCTTTTAGACTTCCTATTGTTATGGTTATTGCTAATCGTTCTATTTCTGCTCCTATCAGTATTTGGAATGATCATTCTGATGTAATGACTATGAGAGATTCAGGATGGATTCAAACTTTTGCTGAAAATGGTCAAGAAGCTGTGGATTTGATTTATCATGCTTATAAAGTTGCTGAAAAAGCCTTACTTCCTGTAGCAGTAAATATAGATGGTTTTACTCTTTCACATGTAATAGAACCTATAGAATTTTTAGATCAAAAATTAGTTGATAAGTATGTCCCTCCTCTTCGTATGAAATATAAATTAGATCCTAAAAAGCCTATTACTATGGGAGCTATAGGAATTCCAGAAATATATACCGAGGCTAAAAAAGCTCAAGATGAAGCTTTAAAAGCTTCTTATAGAATTATAGTAAATGCTTGGAAAGAGTTTGAAAAGCTTACAGGAAGAAAGTATCAACCAGTTGAAACTTATAAGATGGAAGATGCAGAAATAGCTCTTATAATTATGGGAAGTCTTGCAGAAACAGCTATGAATGCTGTTGATTTATTGAGAAAAAAGAGAAAAAAAGTTGGGCTTTTAAGATTTAGGCTCTGGAGACCCTTTCCTATGAAGGATTTCATTCGGGCTATAGGTAAAGTTAAGGCTATAGGGGTAATTGATAGAGCTGTAAGTCATGGTTCAACTGGAGGCCCAGTGGGAATTGAGGTTCGTTCAGCTCTTTATCAATCTAATAAAAGACCTAAAATAATCAATTTTATAGCTGGTCTTTCTGGAAGAGATGTAACAGTAGAAGATTTTATAGAATTTTTTGAAAAAACTTATGAAGCAATAAGTAAAAAACCTAAATTCTCTTATGAAATTTATGGAGCAAAGGAGTAAAGCTATGAGAGCAGAATTAAAAAAATTTAAAGGTTTTAATTTAAAAAATTTACCTGAGTTTGAAGGATTTGCTCCTGGTCATAGAGCTTGTCAAGGATGTGGAACTGTTTTACCTGTTAAATTAGCTTTAAAAGCTCTTGGTCCAAATACTATTGCAGTTTCAACTACTGGGTGTATTGAAATTATTTCAACTCCTTTTCCTTATACTTCTTGGAAAATTCCATGGATTCATGCAGCTTTTGAAAATGCAGCCTCTGTTGCTTCAGGAATTGAAGCTGCTATTAAAGTTTTAAAAAGAAAAGGTAAAATTTCTAAAAAACAAAAAATAAATGTAGTTGTTTTTGCAGGAGATGGAGCAACTTTTGATATAGGTCTTCAATTTCTTTCTGGAGCTTTAGAAAGGGGACACGATTTCATTTATATTTGTCTTGATAATGAAGCTTATATGAATACAGGTGTTCAAAGATCTGCTGCAACTCCTTATGGTGCTCATACAACTACAAGTCCTGCAGGAAAAGTTATAAAAGGACAAATTACTTGGAAAAAAAACCTTATGGGTATTGTAGTTGCTCATAATATTCCTTATGCAGCAACAGCAAGTCCTGCTTTTCCTATTGATCTTATGAATAAAGTTAAAAAAGCATCTTTAGTAAATGGACCAGGTTTTATTCATGTATTATCTCCTTGTCCTACAGGTTGGGGATGTAAAAGTGAAGATAGTATTTTAACAGCTAAATTAGCTGTTGAAACCCGTATTTTTCCTCTTTATGAAGTAATAGATGGAAAATATATTCTTAATAGAAAAATTGATAAACCAAAACCTATAGAAGAATATTTTAAACTCCAAAGAAGATTTAGACATCTTACACCAGAGCAAATAGAATATATTAAAAAGCGTGTAGATGAAGAATATGAAAAGTTAGTTAAGCTTTGTGAGTGTTTTGGAGTGGAATCGTAATTTCTTGACGCTTCTAAAATTTAAGTTATATTATTTAATATAATCCGCGGGCGTAGCTCAGCCTGGTAGAGCGACAGCTTGCCATGCTGTAGGTCGCGGGTTCGAATCCCGTCGCCCGCTTTTGAAATTTTTAAGGATTTTTAAAATGAAAATCACTTTTTATGGTCATTCTTGTTTTAAAATTGTTACTGAAGAAGGTAAAAAGATTCTTATAGATCCTTGGATTAGTAATCCCTTAGCACCTAAAATTGTTGATCTTGGTCCTTATGATTTTATTTTAATAACTCATGCTCACGGAGATCATTTAGGAGACGTTCTTAAACTTGCAAGAACTGCAATTACTGAAGTTATTGCTATTCATGAAATTCAGCAATATCTACTTAAACATGGAATTCCAAAAGTAACAGGCATGAATATAGGAGGAACTTATAAAGTTAATAATTTAAAATTTACTATGGTCCCTGCTTTACACAGTTCTTCCTTTCCTGATGGAAATTATGGAGGAAATGCCTGTGGATTTATAATTACCTTGGAGAATGATATTTCTATTTATCATGCAGGAGATACTGGATTATTTTATGATATGAAATTAATTGGAGAGCTTTATTCTCCTAAAATAGCCTTTCTTCCTATAGGTGATCATTATGTAATGGGACCTAAACAAGCAGCTAAAGCTTGTGAACTTTTGAAACCTGAAATTGTAATTCCTATGCATTATGCTACCTTTCCAATTCTTACAGGAGATGTAGAAAGTTTTGAAAAAGAACTCAAAAATTATGGTATTTCTGTAACTGTTATCTCTCTAAATCCTGGTGAAGAAATCAGTTTATAATTTATTATGCCCTTTTTTAGCAATTTCAGGGTATTATAATGCAGGAAAAACAATTCTGCTCTTTCTTTATATGAAATTTTAAGAAAAAAGGTTATAAAATTGTAGTAATAAAATCTTCTAAAGAAAAAGATGTTTTAACTGATATACCTAAGAAAGATACTTGACTTTACAGAGAAGCAGGTATTTCTGCAGAAAATAAAAGAAAATGAGAAAGTTTATATCCTGAAGAGAAATTTTTTTCTTTTGATAAGAAAAACGAATTGATAAAATGTATTGAAGAATTAATTAAAATACATCAAATAAAAGTTTTATTAAAAGTAAATAAAAAAGCACTTAAAGGTATCCCTGAAGAAATTGATGAGTTAGAAGTTAAAATTAAGTTACCTAATAACTTGACAAAGAAAGGATTTAGGTTATATTTTAAACACGATTTAAAGTATGGGCCGGTAACTCAGCCTGGCAGAGTACCAGCCTTTTAAGCTGGGAGTCGTAGGTTCGAATCCTACCCGGCCCATATTTAAATATAAGTTAATAAATTGCCCCCATCGTCTAGCCAGGTCCAGGACACCGGCCTTTCACGCCGGCGACAGGGGTTCAAATCCCCTTGGGGGCGTTTTTTAAGTTTTAAAAAATTTTGAAGTATATGTCTAAAGATCTTGTAGTAGTTCTTTTAAGTTCTGGAATAGATAGCACAGTATGTGCAAGTGTTGCTTCTCAAAAATATCGCTTAGCCTTTCTACACTTTCAGTATGGACAAAAAGCTCAAAAAAAAGAATTAGAATGCTTCCATAAATTGGTAGAATTCTTTAAACCTGAAAAATTTCATATTGTTTATCTTCCTTTTTTAAAAACCTTCGGAGGTTCAAGTCTTACTTCTGATGAGCTTGAAATTCCAGAACAACCGGTAGAAGGAATTCCTTCTACTTATGTTCCTTTTAGAAATGGAATTTTTTTAAGTATTGCTGCAGCTTGGGCTGAAGTAATAGGAGCTAAAAAAATATTTATAGGAGTAAATGAAATTGATTTTTCAGGATATCCTGATTGTAAAGAAGAATTCATAAAAGTTTTAAATCAAGCTATTAATATAGGAACTAAACCAGAAACCCAAATCAAAATAGAAACCCCTGTGATAAAACTTTCCAAAAAGGAAATAGTTGAATTAGGAATAAAATTAGGGACACCTTTTCATTTAACTTGGTCATGTTATAAAGGCAATGAAAAAGCCTGTGGAAAATGTGAGTCCTGTAAACTTAGACTAAAAGCTTTTAAAGAAGCTGGTATACAGGATCCTATTTCCTATGAAAGTATTTGAATGTAAAAGATGTGGATTTTGCTGTAAAGGTGAAAGCACAATAAGTCTTTCTGAAGAAGAAATTTTAAGAATTGCTAAATTTCTTAATCTTTCAAAATCAGATTTTTTGAAAAAATATACAATTAAAAAAGGAAATAGGATAGAAATGAAAGTTAAAGATGGTTATTGTATTTTTTTTGATAAAAAAGAAAGGATTTGCAAGATTCACCCAGTAAAACCTGAAATGTGTAAACAATGGCCTTTAGTTCCTATTATTTTTGAGGATATAGAAAGTTTTAAAATTATTCAAAATACCTGTGAAGGTTTAAAAAATATAACTTGGGAAGAATTAAAATCTATTAAAAAGTTGCATAAATAAAAAAATATTTTAAAATCATAACAAAACTTTAAGGAGGACTGATATAATGAATGAAGCAAAATTAAAGTTTTATAAAAGCTTGGGATTAAAATTGACCCCTCAAAGATTAGCTATTTTAGAATATTTGGAAAATAATAGATCTCATCCTTCAGCTGAAGATATTTATAATGCCTTAAAACCACATTTTCCAAGTATGTCTTTTGCTACAGTTTATAATACTTTAGAAGTGCTTGTAGAAAAAGGTTTAGTAAAAGAAATCAATATTGAAAGTAATAAAAAAAGATTTGATGCTTTTACTCATCCACATCATCATTTTTTTTGCAAAGGTTGTAAAAAGATTATAGACATTGAAAATAATCAAAATATAACTATTCCTAAGGAATTAAAAGATTATGAACTTACTGAATTTCAAGTTATTTTTTATGGATTTTGTCCAGAGTGTAAGAATAAAAGGGGAAAAAGATAATGTTTACTTGACAAAAGTTAAAAATTAATTATTTTATATGTTTGGAAAGTAGAATGGGCCCGTAGCTCAGCTGGTTAGAGCCACCGGCTCATAACCGGAAGGTCCCAGGTTCGAATCCTGGCGGGCCCACTAATAAAATATATGTCTCTTTTAGTAAAAGATTTTTATAATTTTTTAGAAACTATTGCACCTCTTCAAATAGCTGAACCACAAGATAATAGCGGATTACAAATAGGTTCTTTATTTAATCCAGTTTCAGGTATTCTTTTAACCATAGATGTATCAAAAGATGTAATTTCTTATGCTTTAGAAAGAAATCTCAATCTTATTATAAGCCATCATCCTCTTATTTATAAACCTATTACAAATATTATAAAAGATGATATTAAAGGTAATTTAATTTATTCTTTTATAAAATACGATTTAAACTTAATCTCTTGGCATACCCCGCTTGATAAAGTATCTGATGGGGTTTCTGAAGCTTTCATTAAAGCTCTTAACCTTAAAAGTTCTGATTTTATTCTCAAAGAAAAAAATGAAAAATTTGGCTTAGGAAGGGTTGTATACTTAAAAAAATCTATTAAACTGCAAGATTTAGCTAAAAAAATTGGCAAACTTATTAATAGCTGGGTTATGGTGGTTGGAGATTTAGAAACTTCGGTTGATTCTTTTGGTTTTTGTGGTGGATCAGGAGCTTTTTTAAAAGATGAATTAAAAAAACTTAAAATTAATACTTTAATAACTTCTGATGTAAAATATCACATTGCTATGGATGCTTATGAAGAAGGTTTTAATTTCATTATTATAGATCATGGAATTTCTGAAAGTTTTGTATTACCTTTTCTTAAAAATAAAATTCAAGATTTTTTAAAAAATTATAATATCCCTATAGAAATATCTTAAAATAAAATCCTTTATAAAATTTTAACTTTTAAAAAAGGAGGT
>QNAZ01000004.1 GCA_003641645.1 Thermodesulfobacteriota bacterium | reverse complement strand
TTCAGCCCATCTAATTACTTCATCAGGAGTAATATGCATTAAATTCCAGTATTTGTAATAAATCATATCTCCTTTCCTACCAGCTTCTATTGCTTTTTCTTTAACTTTATTATCATATTCTATTAAAGCCCTTAAAACAGCTTTTTTATCTTCTATTGTTTCTGCATTGTTTAATTGAGTTCCAAATCTTCTTAAAATCTCATTTCTTCTTTTTTGTATTTCTCTTTCTAAAGTTCTCATATCAAAAACTTTTTGCACTTTCATTGGTTTAAATCCTAAAGCCATCATAAAAGCTTCTTTTCCTGTTAAGCTTACAGGTCTTCCTTTTTCATCTAAAACAATTTCTCCAAATGTGGTTCTAAGTTTAGGTTTATTTCTTGCTGCTTTAAATACATCTCTTAAAGCAGCAGGCATAAGCTCAATAATAGCTCCCCATTTATCCCCTCTTTTCCAGAGCCTGTAGCTTCTTTTGGCTTGGTTCCAGAGGCTTTGAATTACTCCACCATAAATTCTCATTGGATCTTCGCTAAATCCAACTCCTACACTTATAGAAAGAGATGGAGAAAGATAACCAAATGGCCCATATTTAATCCCAGGATGTTTGCTTAAATCTACTTCTAAATCTCTACCTGTAAGCTTCTTATAAAGAGGTTCAACTACATGCTCCTTAACAAGTTCTCCTCCAGGAATAGCAACAATACCACCTAAAACCATTGGAGAACCTAATAACCATGCAAGAGCTTTCCATTCTTTTTTGTTTGCAAGATCAAAAGCATACCTGAAATAATGAAAAGTAAATGTTTGAAGTGCAGTAAGAAGTCTTCCCCAAGTTCCTCTTTCAAATGGAGCTCTATTATATCTGCTTGCCCAGAAGTGTCCTTCAAGCATTACTTCTATAGCTTTTTTGTATGCCTCATCAAAAGGTAGTTTTTTAACCCTATGGAAATAGTCAAAAGCACCTATAAAATGGGTTGCTCTATTTATAACAGTTTCTACATATCTAAAAGGAAGCATTGCAGTATCTATAACAGTATTTGTGCCTCGCCATTGGCTTAACATTTCATTCACAATATTAGCATCAAGCCATCCTTCTTGAACAGCTTTTCTTAAGGCTTTTCTATCTTCTAAAGTTTGAGCTTTTTTATAAAATACTTTCTTTAGTCCAACAAGTAATTGCTTTTTAGGAATTTTATGACGGATATAAGCAGCCAAACCTGTAGTTAAATTTTGAGTAGCATTAATAAGAGCAGACTTTACTCTCCCTCCTAAATACCAAAAAACTATTAATCTATTGGCAAGTTGAACTTCTTTTCTTTCGGGAGTTCCAAATGCATAGTTAAGATAATTGCTTAACTCTTGAATAAGCCCAGCAGGTTTATATCCTTTTCTGTTAACCAATTTATAAAAAGCTTTATAAGCATGTTCCATAGCCTGTTTTTTGGCTCTTGATAAACCATAACCATATAAATATCCTCTCAATCTCTTTTCAGCATCTTCAAGCTTTAGGCTGAATCCAGGAATATTTTTTCTTCTGATTAAATGTGAGCTCCAGCCTAAACTTTTTAGGAAATTATCTAAATCTTCAGCTAAACTTACATAAAAATTAGCTATTTCTTCCTTAGGTAATTTTTTAGCTCTTTCAGCTGCAGCATGTAAGAAGGCTATTGTTTTAGAAAAAGGTATCTCTTCACCTGCTTCAACAGGAATTCTGCTTATTTCTTCAACTACTACTTTGTAGTTTTTAGGAAATACATAAAGATTAAAAGGAATGCCCAATTCTTTAAACCATTTTTCAACTACAGAATAATCACCTTTTTCAAGAGCTTCAGCGATTTTTTTAGCTTCAGCACTTGTTTCAACATCATGAGCAAAAATAGTTTCTTTAGTTTCAGGATCAATTATTTTAACCATAAAGTTTCCTGTTCTTTTCTGAGGCATGTAAAAAGGAACTGGATGCATTTCTGAATATCTAACAAGATGACGATAAAATACAGGATGTTTAAGTTTAATCTCATCAGGAACCAATTCAGGCTTTGCTTCTTCTAAAGCTTTTTTGAGAACAGTCTTTTCTTCAGCTGACATCGGTTTGGCATTGATATACTGATCTAAAGCCTCTCTATAACTGTTTTTAACATCTTTCCAGACTATTTCTAAAAATCTTCTTATTCTTCGATAAACATTAAACTCTTGTGGAGTAAACTTGCGAATACTTAAATCAGGTTTACCTGTTAAAGATTCTTTATAAAGAGCTTTAAAAACTCTTTCTTTGCTTTCTTTAGAAAGTTTATTAAGAGGTTTCATTATTGATTCATCAACAGCATAAGCCCATCTATTAGCCTGAGGTTCTCTTATCCACTTCATTGCATATTCAATTTCTTTAACTTCTGGGTAATCCTTGCCATACCTTCTAACAATGTCTTCCAAGTTATATAGCTTAGCTGTCCAAGTTTTAACTCCTTTTATATCTTTTCTCTTTATTTCTTTTCCATAGCCTAAAATATCAGCTAATTTATAAAATCCTTTTTCTGCGGCTTTTTCTCCTGCAACTTGAGTAAGCTGATTAAGTGCTTTAAATCCTTTTTGAAGAGCTTCATCTAAAGGAAGACCAGCATAAAGCTTAACTTCTGCCCCACCCCAAGACAAGACAGTCTTGATATAGTCTTTTACTTCTTTGCTATTCAAAGCCTCTTTAACAATTTCAGCCTGTTTTTCAGTTAAAGGTTCACCTTTAATAGCTTTTTCAAGAACAGAGACAACCCTTTCTTTTGACCAGCCTTTATTTTTAAACCAGGAAGGAAAAGAAGATTTAGATCGGTAATATTCTATAGGACCTTGAGCACTTTCTACACGATAAAGTCTTGGAGGTTCTCCTGCTTTAACTTCTTCAAGCTGATTATGAAGAGCATTTTTAACCAGTTGTCCTAATTCTGAATCTTCAAAAGCAATTTTAAACTTTTTCTTTTCAGCAGGGAAAATAGTCCATCCTTCTCCTTCATAAATCGGAGCGATTTCACTTTCTGGTTTTACTTCTACAGGAGTTTTCTTCAATTCTTTTTTTATTTTTTCAAGTTCAGGTATAGGTTCTCCTAATATTTTGGGCAATTTTTCTATATATTCTTCCATAAGAGCTGGATTTTTTTTAAGAGACTCTATTATTTCTTGTTTGCGTTTTTCATATACTTTTAAAAGATCTGGATAATCTTTTACTGCTTTTTTAGGAACTAATTTTTGATTGATAAAGGCCTCTTTAATTACTTTTTTATGATCTTCGACAGTTTTTTCAGGATAATAAGATAAAAATTCTTCTTTTGTCATTTCCCAAGGTTCTTTTATTTTAGGTTTAATTTTTGATTTTACTTCTGTTTCAACTTTAGGTTCTTTTGACTTAATTTTTGGCTCAATTTTAGTTTCAACTTCTTTAGCCCCTTCTATAATTTTTCCTAAATCAGGAGCTAAATCGCTTTTTTTAAACATCCGAGATTGCACAGAGGGTGTAGTAGGACTTGAGGACTTTTCTTCAATTAATTCCTCTGTAACTTCTTCTGCAGTTTTTTCTCCTACATTTTTGACAGTTTCTTTAATTTTAGGAACTTGTTTAACTTCTTCTATTGCAACTTCTGCAGGTTTACTAAACTTTTTAGCTAAAGCACCTATTCCTTTTTCCGAAGCTACACCGATACCAGCTCCTACAAGAGGAGCTAAAATGCTTGCAAGAATAGGATATTTTTCCTCTAAAGGCTCCCCTACAAGTGTCATTCCTGTTTCTGCTGCTAAAGAGGCTCCACTTGCTGCAGCAGTTCTCCCCGTTTCTTTTAAAGCTGCCTTTGCTCCCGCTTTAATAGCCTGTCGAGCTATATCTTTTATTCCAAACCCTACAGGAGCAGATAGAGCAAAAACAGGATCAAACCATGGCCATTTTTCAAGTTCTTCAATCTGTTCTGGAGAATAAATTGCAGATATGATTTTTCTTTTCTTTTCTACAGGAAATTTATCCCAATCCTTTACATTAATAGCTAAAACCTGAGCAAATACATCAGGTTTTTTAGCAAGTGCTTCTGTAAGTTTAATTTGTTTTTCTTTGGATAATTTTTTAAAATCTGGTAGAACCAAAGGCAAAATTTTAAAAAGTTGTGTCTTTGTCCAGTTCAATTTTGACTCTTCAGAAGAGATAGTAGGAATAGACGAAGGAATAGTAGAAGTAGGTTTAATTTCTGGTTCTTGTTTTATACCCAGAATTACTTCTCTTAATCCTTGCCACAAATTTTCCATTTTATTCTCCAAATAAAACTTTATATAAAGTTTCTCCAGTTATTTTTGTTTCTTCAGGAATAACAACTGCCTTTTTAGACTTTCCAACTGGTTTTCCTAAAATTTCTTTAAGCCTATTATAATAATCTCTTACCAATTCCCATCTTTCTTCTTCAGTTTCAGCAGTAAGCCATCTTGTATCTTTCTGAGCAAGCTGAATTGCTCTATCTAATATCCTTCTTTCTTCCGCTGGACTTAAACCTGTTTCACCTTTTTCTTTTTCTGAACGATAAACAACAACTTTAGGAGGTTCAGGTTTGCCAAGAAGTTCAGTTTGTTTTTTCGTTTTTTCAGTAGCAGCCTTAGTTTTTTCTACCTGAGCACCATAAAGAGCACTTCTTGCTAAACTTTCTAATATCTGAGCTTTAGCCTGTTCTAAATTGATTAAAGTTTTTGAAGCATTAAAAAATGCTTCTTGTAATTCTCTTGCTTCTTTAGGATCAAATCCTAATTCTAAAGCTCTTATAGTTGCTTCATGTGAAAATCCAGCCCAGTCAAAACTACCATCATCACTGCAATATTTAGGATAAATTTCTCTTAAAAGTGATGCATAAGTTTTAAATCTATTTCTTTTTTCCTCATCTTTGGCTTTTTCAGCTATGTAGTCAATATTTGTTATAATAAGTTTAGTAGCTAATTTGTTTCTAAAATCCTGCCATGCCTTTTCTTTTGCCAATTGTTCTTCTAATAATTTTTGTCCCATTAAATAACCACCGCCTGCCATTCCTGCTGCAAATTCATCACTTGCTCCTAAAGCTTTAGCTAAAGCTCCACCTAAAGCAGATCCTATTAGCGTTAATGCTGCCTGTTTGTAAGCTTCTTTCCTCTTTTTCTCATCAGAAGGTTGAAGTAAACTTTTTAAAACATTTATATCTAAAAGACCCAATCCAGTTTCAGAAGGCTGTGTATAATTTTGAAAGGTAGGAGTTATATCAGTTTGTGTTGAAATAGGAACCTTAAAATCTGGATTAAAAAGTGACATAATGGCAGAAGATAAAGCTTTATCTTTTTCTTCTTTTAATCTTTTCCCCCAATCCGTATTACTAAACATTTCTAAAAGTCCAGTAGTCATTTTTAACCCCCTACATTAACTTTTAAATGCTTAACCCAGCAAACTGAATAAACATACATATCATAAGTGCTGTCTTCTGCATTTCCTTTTTTAAGAAGTTCTCTTAAATCCTTGCTCCAGCTTGTAGCAGATAAAAACATTTGTCTATCAAAGGCTTTAGTTTTAATATTATTTAATCTTTCCCATTTAGGTTTTATTTCATCTACATTTGTAGCAAGCCAAAAACCTTGTATTCCAGGAAGCATTTCTACTTTTAACGGTATTACCCATTTAAACAACTTTCTTAATTTTGCTCCAATTGTTGCCATAACAGGAAACATTAAAGCTCCGCAAGCTTGAACTACTAAAACACCGTAAGGTTTTAAAATTCTTTTTATTTCCTCGTAATGATTTAAGCTGAAAAGTTTATCTAAACTTGGACTTGTAGGATCAGGATAATCAGCAAAAATTATATCAAATTTATGTTTTCTGCATTCTTTAACCCAGAAGTAAGCATCTTTATTATAAATTTTCACTCTTTCATCATTAAAGGCATTGCAATTAAGAGCAGATACAAGAGGATGATTTTTAGCAAGATTAGTTATATCTGGATCTATATCAACTACTATAACCTTTTCAGCAAATTTAAGAGCTTCTCTGCAAGCTAAACCATCTCCTCCGCCGAGGATTAAAACTTTTTTGGGTTCTTTTTCTGTTATTATATAAGCAGAATGTATAGCTAATTCATGGTATCTATGTTCATCGGCAGAATGAAATTGAGTGCAAAGATTTAAATCAAGTCTTAAATGTCCTGTTTCTGGGTCATGGAAAAGTTCTATTAACTGGTATTGAGATTTAAGATAAACTATTCTCTGCCACACTTAAACTATGCCTCCTTTAAATAAAAGTTGTTGCTAATGCACTTGAAAATGGAGAACCAAATTGTGCTGCCATTTTTGCTGCCATACTTCCAGCTGCAGCTTCAGCAGCATGACTTCCTAATCCTAATAAACCAGCCAAACCAGATCCTAACCAAGATAATCCACCACCAGGCCCTAACCAATAACCAAGCCCTAATCCTAAAGCAGAACCAGCCATCTGACTAAATAATCCTGGACCTTCTTTTGTTTGCACAGTAGTAGGAACTCCCATTCTTCCGCTATATAAAGTGCTCCAGAGATTGAATAAATTTTTATATCTTTGTTCAATAGAATGTCTTAAGGCTTCCTCTCTTGCTAATGCTCTTTGATATTCATCAGCTAAAGCCAATCTTCTTGCCTGCTCTAAATTAGCTAATCCAGCCCATCTTAATTCTCTTCCTCTTTCAGCCAAAGCCTGTCCTAATTCTTTCATAGCATTTTGCATAATAGTAGAATTAATCACTCCTCGTGTAGCAGCTCTATTTAAAATTTCTCCCCATTTTTCTTGGTAAGGAAGCATAGATAAATATGGATTTTGCATTTCTCTTACAAATTCTTTTGAAGGTTCATAATGTTTAGATAAAACACTCATTAAATAAGAACTTGGACGATAATAATCAGTATGAGCTACTTTAAAAAGATCAGAAAGCAACCGACTTTCATACCAAGTAGGATGAGGAATTTGTCTTGTTTGAGTTACTTTTGTTTCAGAACTCCCTCCTCCAAATATGCTACCCATTTTTAATTACCTCCTGATTATCTTTAAAAGGCAATTCTAATGTAGTTGCTATACTTTTAGCTCCTACCAACCTTTCCCAAGCCTTTGCGTTTCTTTCAGTTGAGAAATACATAGCAGTTGCTCCCACTTTTTTAGCAAGATTGCTTAACTCCTCATGCATTGCTTTATGATTATCCGTAGCTTCCTGTAAAATTACTAAAGCTCCATAATGCTCGTCCATATAAACAACACAAAATCCATGTATTTTTTTTGTCTCTTCATTGACTAAAACAAAAAACCTATAAGGATTATTAGGAATAAAACAAGCTGCAAATCTATTCAATTCCGCTTCATCAGAAGAATGCCTAATTTTGGTGAGATAATTCCTCCAAAAAGGCATAATTTTCAAAATTATTTCAGGATTTTGCGTTTGTATTAATTGCATTTAGCCTCCTATGAGAGAACATCTTCAGCTATTCCTTCCTTAATCATTCTTTCAATTATTTTCTTCTCATCTACCCAGTCTGGCACAATTATTTGTAAACGAGGAGCTGAAATTTGCTGGTCTTCTGGGTCATCTGGATTGATAACATATCTATCCATTATTACTGCTTCACATTCTTTGTAATCTTGCTTAATAAGTTTGCGAAGTTCTTGAACATTTTGTCCCCACCATTGAGAAGGTTTGAGCTTGATATTCTTCGTAGATGTATATAGGAAATACCAAATTTCTCCCACTTGATTTGAAGAATTTGCAGTATCAGCATTTTTTAAATAAAAATATAATGAATTTGCAAAATACCCTTTACAGCCTCTTGAATAAACAGAATAAACGTTATTCGTAGTATCCCAAGCAGAAACTTGAACTATGAAGTCAGCAACCTGATAAAAATCTTTTGTAGTTATTCCGTGGTAATTCACTGAAAATATGTCAAAATGAAATTTATCCTTTTCTGTTCCTGCATTATCAAGATTACAGAATAATTGTGCGTAATTTGGAGCTATTCCTTCACTTTTATGAAAAACTGAATAAAACATACCAGATCCTGAAACATTAAGAACATCATAAGTTGAATCAGCTTCTACTGCTACTAATCCTGTGTGTACATTAAAAGTTTGCAATCTTCTATCAGCAACAGGCAAAGTGCCATAACCTACTTGAGAAATATTAACTTCCAAAGGTCCTAATGCCATAATTTATCCCTCCTTAAAATGGTTTTTCAAAAAGTAACTTGGTTGCTATAGCAAGGTTAACCGTATCTTCTGCTGCTCCTGCGGTTGCCTCTAATTTTATGTAATTACAGGAACCATCTTCATTATCTGCTATTAATAAAAGACTTACATCTGTTCCATCAATTGTTTTGTAAGTTGTATATGTATTTCCATCACTTGAATAAGAAACTGTCCAAGTAACAGATGAAGTATGAGAACCTTCAAATCGTATTAAATATATATTTTGATCCAAAGAAATAGAAATTGATTGAGCAACTGAACCATCAGCATTAGTAACAGTAGAAATATTTTGTATCCAATCATGCAATAAATTTAGTAAGTCATAAATACGAGAAATTTCTTTGATATGTTTCTCTATTGCCTGCGAAGTTGTATCCCCATCGGGAGTGAAATTAACTGGATATTGAGGTTCCCATCCCATTTTATACCTCCACCACTTCTAAAATTAAACCTAAAAGTTTCATGTTCCCTGAAATAACAGTAATTTCAGGTTGTAAATACGGTATTCTATGATTGCATCTAAACTCTACTAAACTACTTGCTTCTTGCACTACTGGGTCATCATCAGAGTAAGCTATATCCGAATCTAAATAAGCTATATCTCCACTTTGAGATATATCTAAGTTTTTATAAAGCTTATTAATCTTTAAATTTGCAGTTCCTGTGCTTAATCCCTGATAAAAAATTTTCCCTCTTTTTAAGAGAAACTGCCTATTAGGATGTATTTTCTTTGTTATTAATCTTGCTTGAATATCGGCTCCATCATCAGTTAAAACAGTATTGCTCATTTTGTATAAATCAGTTCCTAAAGCTACATATATAGTTTCATCACTATAAGCAACGGCTGAACAGCTTTGCGGGAATTGAAAAACTGTCCATGCTCTATTGGCATAATGAAAAACATAAATAAAATTATCGTTTTGACCTTTAACCCATACTTGCCCTTTAGGTTTGACATGCCATAATCTTATTTGAGAAGAAATAAGATTTTTCCTTAACCAAACATTTATTTTTTCACCAACATCTCTTACTTTTATGTCTCCATATTCTAAAACAGTATCAAGACTTCTTATTCCAGATTCATCAATAAAAGCTATAGAATTGCCTACTTCAGCTACTGCAAACTTTGATAAAGCTCCATTGTCTCTTGAAACTTCATAAACAACCCAATCAGGGTATACTCCAACAACCCTATAAATTCTCTTATTATCTTTAAAAACAACCACATCTTTACTGAGCATTTTCACTGCAACAATATTTCCACCATCTTTATAGCCAATTTCTAATTGTAAAGCATCGCTATCTGTTCCTGAAAAATTCCAGTTTGTTTCATCTCCTATTCCAGACCAATATAAATAATCATCTCCCTGCTTACTTACTATTACCCGTCCATATTGCACATTCACATAATCACAAAGAGGAGAAGTATCAATTGTAGTTAAAGTCAAACCATCTGTAGATTGAAGTTTATCACCAGAAGCAATTAAAACTTTGTTTGACCACTCAGTAAAAATTGGCACTTTACTTCCCGATAAAGTTCCTAACTCTGTAAAAGTGCCGTCGTTATTATACTTATAAATTTTCCCACCAGCAGAAACTAATAAAACTCCTAAATTTTTTGCATAATAAAGCTGATTTATACTATTTGTTAAACTTCCAAGCTTTTCTAAACCATCACGAGTTTTTAAAACACCACTTGAAAAATCATATTCCCAGTTTAAAAGTGTTACACATTCATTATTGGCAAGAGCTTCGGGAGGCACAGCATAATTAATTCCACCTGAAAAATCAGTAAATTGTATAACTTTTACTCCGCTGTGCTTACTTCCAATCCTCATTTTTACACCTTAAAAGGCAATTCTCTTTCGTAATAAGTTTCACCAGTCATTTTAGCTATATCGTAAACTTGACTTGCAAAAACTTTCAGCAATTCCTGTTCTATATTGAGAGAAAATTCATTTCTATTTAAAGCTAAAAAAATAACGATTTCTTTCAACAATTGCACCATGTAATCAGGAACAGGAATAGTATCGGTTAAAGCAGAAACTTTAGGATAAAAAGCATAATAAAATAAATCCACGCTTGTATTATTGGAATAAAGCTTATTGCCAATAATTTTATAGCCATACTGGTCAACAGGTTTAATAGGAGGACAACTTTTTAAAGGATTGCCTTGACTATCTAAAACTCCTTCTTCTCTTACAAAATCACTTGGAAGGTCTGCTGCACCATCAGTTAAGCTTAAAGTAGTATATTTCAATAAAACAGGAGAGGAAAGCCTAATCAATTCTTTAGAGATAAAATTCAGTCCATCATTAACATAGCCTATAAGCTCAGCATCGGTATATTCAACCTTATCTGTATCGTTAATTTGATATCTAACTTGCGTTAAAAGTTCTTCTACTGTCATTTTTTACTTTTTCCTTCTTTTTTATTTTTCTTCTTTTTTGTCTTGCTTATCTTCTTTATCTTTTTTATCTTCTTTGCCTTCTTCGTCTTTATTACCTTCTTTTACAAGCCTGAATCCCCATTTTTGAAATTCTTTTACATCTGCTTTAGGAACTTCTATTATCTCTTTTCCTTCTACAGGAATGCCCAAGATTTCAATAACGCTTTCAGGAGTTTTTTTGGTTCTTTTCATTTTTACATAGCCTCTTCTCTCCATTTTCCCTTCCTTTAAACTAATTTTTTATCTGCTTAATTGTTTAGTTCCTAAAATTTCAATTGTTAAATTCTCAGCAGCAGTTCCTGAATTAGAAGCAGAAACATTAATCTCGTCCTTACAAGGCCTACCAAAATCATTAACCACATTAAAAGACCCTGAATAGCTTTTCCCTGCAAAAGTTAAAGTCACAGACACATCAGCATCAGCAGTAACATTTACAGTAGCTATTTCAAAATCAGGAGAAATTGTATCTGTTATGCTTCCACTTGCATCTATAGTATAGCTTTTTTCTAACCTAAATGGTATGTAAACTCTCATATCTCCCCCTCCGAACATCTAAATTCAGGGTGTTTTTTTAATATTTTCTTAATTGCTTTAGGGTCTTTCATTATTTCTTCTTGCTGTTCCTTAGGCAAAGACAAAAGAAAATCCAAAGGAATAGAACCAATTTTTCGCCAAGTCCTTTTTTTAGAAAATCCTTTGCCAATAAGCTTCTTTTCTTCATAATTTTTTCTTAAAAACGGTGTTATATCAGAAACAACCTGCAAAATGAATTTATCTTTTTCAATTTTTAGAATTTCTTTTCTCATTTAAAAACCTTTTATGTTAAGTCAACATAATGCCAAGCCCCACCAGCATAAATGTAAAGCCTTTTTCCTGGAGTTGTATTATTTGTATCTTTTACAACCCTTATATCAAAATCTGTTTCTGTTGGAGTAGGAGGAGTATAATTAGCAAAATCTCCACCATAATCAGCTTCATCATATCCTATTAAACCAGCTAATATAAGGTTGGGTTTTTTATTTTCTGAATTTTGAGCATGAGCAGTTGGTTTCATATCACAACCTCCTTTCAAAAATTTAAAAAGGGGGAGGACTTGCCTCCCCTCTATTTCATTAGCTTAAATCTTTGATAATTGCATTTGCTTTTTCAGCTCTTGCTTCAAGAGTAAGCTCACCAATGATTGCTTTAGCTACATAGTCTCCAGTAGGCGGAATTTCTTTTACTTTAAACGGTCTTAAATATGCTGTTTTCCAATAGTTGGTATCAAGGATAAATAAAGTATCAGTAAGCATATAACGATGAGGAATGATTCTTACTACTCCAAAATCACTTTCATAAACATCAACAGCAGCAACTAATCTTTTATCTTCAGCTTCAAGATATTTTGTAGCTCCAGCAGTAAATCCACTGATTATCCTTTTATGTTTACCGCAAACAACCACAACATTAGGATCACCACCTGCTTGCCATGCACTCTGAATTCCATCGTTAAGAAGATCCTCAGTAAGACTTCTTGCAGTTCCACCATTATCATCAACATTTGTAGTAACAAAAGCTTGAATTCCTCCCATTTGTCTTGCAGTAGAAGCATCTCCAGCTACCTTAGAAGTATTATTGATTATTGCATACTCAACATCTTTAGCGATTTCTTTCATTCTGTTTGCCATCTGATAAGCGAGTTCAGACTTAATACCATATTTTGCCACAGCCTCTTGAGTTGCAGTAACTTTTGCAGTCTTTGCAAAAATCTGAGTATAATTTCCTTTTCTTGATCTTGTAGTAGAAGTAGCAGTTGGATAATCAGCACCTTCAACCTGAGCATTGCTACCAGGAGCATTTAATTCATCTTCCAGCCATTCATGATAAGTAGCTTTAGCCTTTGTTTTACCAAACATGCTATAAAGTGGAGTTTCAGTAGGAGTAATATTGGTTATAATATCGCTAACATCTTCTTTATTTCCTACTGCTGAATATGTAGTTACTGTAGCCATAACTTACACCTCCTTTTAAAGTTTTTTAAATTATTCCAAGTTTAATTAAAGCTTCTGCTTGCTCCTCAGTTTTCATTTTTGCAAAATCTTGAGGATTAATTTTAGGAGGAGTTTCTACCTCCCCCTTACCAGCTCCCTCCACTTTCGGAGGCTCAGGAGCTGGTTGATTAGCTTGAGCCTGCTCAGTAGTTTTAGTAAGCTCATTAGATTGTAAAGTTTTGCCAAGCTTTTCCTGATAAAATTCTTTTCTCATTCTTTCCCAGAACGGAAGGAAAGTATTAAGATCATCATTTTGAATAGCAGATATAATTTTCAAATATTCTTTTGCAGGAAGATCTTCTAATTTTTGTTTGATATATTCATTAATCTGGTCAAAATAAGGTTCTTGAGCTTTAAGCTCATTAATTTTTTGCTGAACCATCATTTTTCTTTCAATCTCTTGGGAAACCTTAGCAGCTTCAACAGCAAGAGCAGTAAGATGTTTAGGATTGAGTTCATCAAAAGTTTCTCCTAATTTCATTTCAACCCTTCTGCGGGCTTCAGCTTGAATTAAATCATAAAGCTGTTTTTCATCAGGAACCTGAGCTTGCTCTTGAGATTGTTCCTGTCCTTTCTGTGCCTCAGCTTTTAAAATAGCCTCATAATAAGGCTTTAACTCAGGAGGCACACGAGCAGGATCAATCTGGTTAAGCTCTAAACGAGCAAGCTCTTCAGGTGTATAATACTGAACCTCTTTCTGAGGTTCTGCTTTAGTTTCTTCAGTTTTTTCCTCTGTCTCAGGCTTTTCTGCAGAAGCTTTCTCTTCTTCACCAGCAGGTTCTTCTAAGCCCCAGTCTTTTAAATTAACTTGTAAATTACCTTCTTCGTCTAAAAAGAATTCTGGTTCTTCTCCCTGAGGCTCTTCCTGCTGCTCACCAGCTCCTGCAGTTGCCTGCTCCTTTACCTCCTCTTCTTGAGGAGTTTCACCAGCAGGCTGTGTTTTTGTAATGTCTTCACTCATACCTTATCCCTCCTTTTCTTTTATTTCTTCAAGTTTTTCTGCTTCTTCTCTTAAAAACTCACTATTTTTAGCTTCGTTTTCTATCATTTTTTCAAGTTCTTCTAAAACCTCTAATTTTGCTTTTAAATGCTCCCATTCGTTAACTTCCTTCTGTTGCCATTCCAGAAATATTAGTTTTCTCTCTTCCTGCATGTATTCCTGAAACACTTCCAGCAAGTCTTTGGCTTTCAAGGAGCGGAAGTATTTCTTCAATGTTTGCTCCCGCAGCTTCGTTATTTCCTGTAACTGCATTTATTCCTCCTTGTAATTTTTCTGGATCTGTCAAAAATTCATCAACATTCTTAAAACCTAAGGCTTCAATAAACTTTTTAGCAAGGTTATAAATATTTTTAGGAGTAACAATCCCAGCTTGAACAAGCTGAGGATAAACTTGCATAATCATTTGTAAATTCTGCAATTGCTGCTCTTTCACTCCTACTCCCATTCCTGCGTTAATTTCTAAATCAAAATCTCCTTTTATATCTTCAGGAGATATTTGCAAAGTTTGGTTAGTAAGCCTGATAACTATATCTTGGGTAATAAATCTCTGATTAAGCTCAATCAAAAATCTAAAAAAGTCTTTTATGCCTGTCTCAGCAAAAATTCTGGCGATAAGCTCAAGTCTCTGTTGAGAAGCGGACATAATAAGCTGAATTCCAGTAGCGGTTTTATTTAAACTTCTTGCGTCAAGTCCTTGATTATAACGAGTTACACCTGTTCTATTTTCTTTTAGTCCCTCAATGTATTCAAGGAAATTATAAGTCCAGGGAGCTAAAGGTTGAGTAGGAAGAGGTCTTATTGCTCCTAATTGTCTTACTCTTACAAATTCTTTGTCTAAAACTAAATCTTGTAAATTAACAGCGGTTTCGAGCACTTCAAGCTTAGGATCATTGTTAAGAGCAATATTAACCAGAATTTGTCTGATTAATGCGGTTTTAATGGCTTGAATATCAGCCAAGATATCAGAGAAACTTTTTCCCCAGATTTCGTAAGGCTCTAAAATTGGAGCTAAAACAAAGAAAGGTGGTCTGCCGTAAAGATTTTCTTCAACTCTTAAAATTGTATCATTAACAACAGTTATAATAACAGGCTCAAGCAACCCATCGCCGTTTATATCGTATTTGGTATAGCATTCATAAAGCTTAAAAATCTTTCTTGCCTCATCTACCTGAGGAGGAGTAAATTGACTTTGATTAGGCTTAAGAGCAATTCCAAGCTCATCCCAATTGATATTCTCTTGTTCTTGTCCCTTACTAATAGCCTCTTCAACGGCAGTTTTGTCATAAATTCCTTCCTGAGCTTTTTTTCTGAGATAATCGGCAGTAACTAATTTTCTATGTGCAACAAATGTAGCATCCTTTATGCTTGACGCGTCGGGATGGTAGACAAACTCATTCGGGGGAATATTAGTAAAAACAGGCTGGTTTTTCTTAATCTTTTTCAGCTTATAAGTTACAACAGCATAAATATTATTTTCAGTTGGTTCTACTTTAATAACTTCTATATTTTCTGCCTGCTTCATTGCTTCAGCTTCTTCTATTGAGAAAAGCCCTTTCATTTGAAAATCTTCTGTTTCCCTCTCCCACCAGCATTTAATAACACCCAATCCACTCACAAGAGCATCTTTAAACCAGCGATAGAAAACCATAAAGCCAGGATTCTGAACTTGGATTTGGAAATTAATAAGCTCTTGCATTAATTCTGCTTTCCTTTCATCTTCAGCTTGCCTGCCTTTAATTGTAACAACATCTTCTCCGCCAAAGAAAATTCTCATAAGAGAAGGCAAAGCCCATTCAATTGTGTCAGCTACATCTGTAGAGACAACAGAAGATCTTTTACCAAGTTTAGGGAATTTTTTCTTGTAATACTCAGGATCTGCATTATAAATTTGATATCTTTCAACAAGCTTAGGCTTTATGTAACTTTCAAAATAGCTTTCAGCAGACTCGATATCAACTCTAATTTTTTCTAAAAGTGCGTTCTTTTCTAAATTCATTTTTTCTCCTTAAAAGTTTTAAAATAAATGTCTTATTAGCATTGCTACAGTTGTTCCAATCAGGCTTCCAACTGTAGCAGAAACTCCCATTAGCCAAGCCAATTTTACTTCAAATTTTACAATTCTTTCGTCGACCATTTTTTTCCACTCCTCAAGATTTTCTATTCGTTCATCCAATGCATTTAATTTTTCTTTATAAGCAAAAATTTTGCTGGTGTAATCTTCTTTAAAAGCATTAAGCATTTCTTTTAAGTTTCTTCCATATTCACAACCAACTTTATCTAAATTGGCATTGTTTGCCATTTTTTCCTCCTAAAAAGCTGAAATCGAAGGTAGTTCTATATCTTGTGTAATAAAACCTACAGGTGGAGTGGCAATTTGTTCCATGTAGGCTAAAGTATCAATTAAATCATCATACTTACCCCTTGGAAACATAAGCAATTCGCTTTCAAGCTCAGTAAGAAAAGCTGCATTAATAGGAAACCAAATAGTTCCTGCCACAAACCTTGGCTGTAAACTCTGTATTCTCAATTCTTTTGCTTTTTGAGCTATCAAAGGCACAATTTCAAAAAATTGGTTCCTCTTAACCATTTCTTTTTCTAAGAAGTGAGCTAAAGCCTGCTGATATGCTACTTTTTCAATACCGACCTTGAGAGGATGGTATTTAACCACTGCACGGAAGATAGCTTCTATTGTTTCTGAAGGATTATATCTTCCATAATCAATATCTAAGATAAACCAATGATTTTGTGGGCTAACCGCTACAGTAACAACAGCTGTATAATCAGCAGTTTGAGCTTCACTAATAGCCAAATCAACCGTAGTAAAAACTGAGAAGCCATTCTCACGCCATTTTAAATCCTCTGGACGGTAATATTTAAAATACTCACGCTTAAAAATTTGAGTTTCTGAAGAAATAGGCTCATTCATATATTCCATATACCAAAGATGAAGTAATCCTTTTTTACGATAATCTTCTTTTTGGATTTCAATTTTCTCTAATGGATATTTCTCAGGCCAAATTGAATTTCCTTTTTCATCAAGAATTCCATATTTAATAGCTTTAAAATTTTGAGGTGGTTCCTCTAAAAGAGTGTTTAATAAACTATCCTCATGTAAGATGGTCCCAATTATAAAAAATCTTCCTTCCTTACTTAAAGGCAAAATTTCGCCAAAAAACCATTCTTTTAATCTTTGCCTTTGTTTTTGACTTTGAACTTCTTCTAAATTTTCAATATCATCTAAAATAATAATGTCGGGTCTTTTTTCCATATATCTTAATCCTCTAACATTTTGTCCAGCTCCATAAACTTTTATCAAATGCCTTCTATTATTAAGTCTATCTTCATATTCAAGTGTATCCATTTTATCTATAATAACTTTTGCCACTTCTTTTAAAATCGGATGACTTTGAATTTCATATCTGAAAGACTGAAATTGTTCTTCAGCACGATCTTTATTTGATGCTATATAAACTAAAAACTGATATTTTCCTGTCAAAATGTTCCAAGCAGGAAAAAATAGCCAGGCATAAGTTGATTTTCCAAACTCACGAGGGAGAGCAATAATAATATTATCGTCTGTTTCAGTTAAAAGTCTTGCAAGTTCATAATGAACTCTACTTGAAGGCAAACTACAATAACGAGGAAAAATTATTTTAGCAAGTTCAACTAAAGATCTTTTATCTTTCATTTTCGTCTTTTTCTTCTTTTTTATCTTCTCCTAAAAGTGCTTTTCTTATTTCAAGTAATAATGGGTCAACACTAATATTGTGGCTACTTTCAAATTTTTCAGGAAGTAAACGACTGAGTGAAACATCGCAAGATTTAATAGCAAGTTCAAGTAGAAACCTTTTCCCCATTTTCGATTCTGAAATTTCTCCAATCCAATCTTCTTTTTTGGCACGCTTAAAAATTTCAGCAACAGCTCTCTGCTTTTGTTTATAAAGTTTAGCTTCTCTTTTTTCAATTTTTTTTAAAATAGCTTCAAGAACAAAATTTTCTTCACTCATTTTTATTCACCTTTTGTTTCTGGAT
>QNAZ01000003.1 GCA_003641645.1 Thermodesulfobacteriota bacterium | reverse complement strand
ATATAGCCCCTACTTTATTTTCCAATAAAAAAGAAAAAATTTGAGAGGGCAGATAGACACTTTCAGTTTACCATGATATCTTTCAGAAATGATAGTAATAAGAAGATATCCTCTACTTTTGTTATAGTTATTCTATATACTTTCAACTTACTACAACATTCTTTGGGAATGTTAATAATAAGAAGAACTCTTTTTGTATTTATTGTTCTGTCTTACATATTTTCAATTCATCGTATTATTCTTGGAAACGATAGTAATAGGAAAAGAAAGGTTTTAATGTGAATTACATGTACTTTGCATATTTTTGGCTTATCATGATATTTTTTTGCAATATATTAGGAAATCATATCCTTCTGACATATTTTCTTTAATCTTTATTATTTTGTATTCTTTTAATGTTTTATCATTTCTTATAAGTTCTTTAAGTTTATTTGTTATTTCTTTAGTATTAGAACAGAATATCCAGAGAGTCTTTTGGGAAAATTTATGTAGATAAAAGTTCTTTTTAAAATATAATAGGAGAACTTTGTATAAATGTCTTTCATTCATTTTTTATTTCTCCTTTATCTGATTTCTTTATAGTATCAAGTGATCATATCCTTCTGATAATTTTCTGATTTCCAATATTTCGTATTTTTCAATATTTTTGGAATTTTCAAGAAAGCTTGTGAGCTTGCTTATAGCTTCTTTTAGAGTAGAGCTAACTATATAGATTTTCTTTAAAGGAATATTGGGAGGATAATTTTTTATTTCAACTGAAACAAATGCTTCATACAAATAGTTTTTCTTTTCCATTTTTATTTCTCCTTTTGGTTAATTTCTTATTATTATACTATGATTTTTAAGAATTGTCAAGAAAGTGAAAAAACTTATTGATATACTATCTTATTTACTGTTTGCTCAAAGTTTTCAAACTCTTTTTCTTTTAGGAAGAAAGTTAGGAATATTCCTGCTACCAAACTGAAGTCTATTATTTCTTTTTCTGATAGCTCCTGATAAAATTTGAAAGTTGGAATTTGAAGTATTTTAAATAAAGATGCAAAGCAAAATGTTAAATAGTTTGCAAGCTCTGTCTTTATTTCCTGCTCTTCCTTTTCTGATATTGATGAAAAGTCGAAATTTTGAGACTTTGCCATCAAATGCGGTAATCCACCTTCCTTCAATATTCTTTCTGTTATTGTTTCTATTAATAAATGCAAATTCATTTTTTTACAAACTTATTTATGTCTATTATTCTGCCAATATTTGGTTCTGAAGGAATTGCCAGTCCAGTTGTTGCTTGCATATATAAATTTCTTATCTTATCATCTGTTACTTTACTATAAAATAAAACATGATCCAGTGAAATTGAAGGGAACTCATTTGATAATGGTGCAAGCGGTGGAAAGAACATAACCTGTGGTCTTGGTGCAAATTTTTCATTCATGTTAATATTGATAAATAAAACTTTTTCTATCTTTTTCTCTTTCTCATTCAGTCTTCCAATACCGACTTCTCCAGTTATTAATTTAAATGCTACAATAGGAATTTGATTCATTTTGAACTCCTTTTCTTAGTCTTATTTCTTTTCCTAAATAGAATTGTGCAATATCCTTTACTTTATTTATTGCATACTTTTTCAATAAGTCAATCTTTCTCTTTGATATTTTCCATAATTTCATTATTTCCATTGAACTGAATGCATAAGGAAAAGAAACAAGCCCAGTAGAATTAATCAATATATTATCAAGAAGAGAACATCTTGCAAACACTTCCTTGTTTAATAGTTGCAACTTTTCTTTTTTCTCTATTATTTTCTCTTCTTCTGTTAGTTCTGAAGGATATTGTATTTCTTTATTGTATAAGTCAAACTCTTCATCTGATGCTTCAATGCAAGTTCCATTTCCATTCCAGCTCAATTCCATAAATAAATCTTCCTTTTCTTCTTTATCATAGGGTTTTTCAACATTTTCTTTTAAGAAGTTTATATTTTGAAAGAATTCCTTATCTGCTTTTGGATTTAAAAATTCTTTGTAGCTTATTTCATGTGTTCCAAATTGCTTTCTTTTTAAATTTTTATATGCTAATAAGATATAAAAGTGAATTGCTTTGAAAAATAAAGAACATCTACCTTCTTCTTGCTCATCTATTCTGAAGTTGTCAAATGCTCTATCCATTATTAACATTGCAACTTCATTAATAAAATCTGTATTTTCTATCAAGTAATTTTCTGGAAAGAACTTCTTACAACGATTGATTATTATTGGCAAAATGTGTAATAAGATTTTCTTTCTTGCTTCTTTCTTTTTCTTTTTGTTTTTACACTTTGTAGCTATAATCAATAATTTATGCAGCTCTTCATCTGGTAAAGGTTTTATGTTTAGCTTTTTTAAATCTCTTGAAAGTAATCTTTGGACTTTATTCATTTATTTATAAATTAATATACAAATAAGAAATTGCAAGTTTTTCTCTTTCTCTTTTTGAAATTCTTATCTTCTAAAAAGTATTCAAAAGCTACAAAAAAGATAAGTATTTTATAAAAACTAAATATAAAAGGAGAATAAAAATGCAAGAAAAAATCCAAGTCCATCTTGTCATAAACAAACATTTAAACAGTATTTTAGAGAATTTATCAAATACATTAGGAAGAACTAAAAGTGATTTAATAAAAGAAGCAATCATTTTGCTTGCAGACAGATATAACTTCTTTTCAAAAAATGAAACTCCAGAAGCCAAAATCATGAAAGCAATCAGAAACTTAACAAAATCTCAAAACAGGAGTTTGGATTATGAGCATAACTAAAAGAATAAATTATGAAATCATAAAAAGAGAACAAGCATTTCAATTATACAAAAAACTAAAGAACTTAAAAGCAGTTTCAGAAGTTCCTGGAATGCCTTCATATTCGGTTTTATTGAAATGGAAAGAAGAAGATAATTGGGATGAAAGAATAGAAAAAACTCAAGAAAAACTTGAAAAATGGGAATTAATTTTATCAAGACTTGAAAATGATAGCTTACTGAAAGATGATGTCTTTCATTTAATGTTACTAAATAATTTATTAGAAAGAACATTAAGAGCAATCATTGAAAAAGATTTAGAACCTTCAAGCTGGAAAGAAGCAATGGAAACTCTAAAAATGATATTTGAACAAAAGAGATTATTACTTGGTAGAGCAACAAGCAAATCTGAAGTTGATATTGATTTTACAGGAATGGATGAATATGAAATAAGAGAAACATTAAGAAAAATAAATGCATTATTACAAGCAGCAGGTTCTCCACATACTCCAGAAGAAAAAGTCAAAAAATTAGTAAAAGAAAAAATTGAATTAGAAAAAGCATTAGAAGATAAAACTGAAGGTAAAGAAGATATAGAAAAACAAGCTGAAGAATCTTTAGAGAAAGAAATGCAAGAAGCTAAAGCTAAAAAGAAAGAATTTCTAAAAGATTTGTTGGAAGAAGAATAGTTAATGCAAGATAAGAATATAAAAGATTTAATCATAATCAAGAGAAATCTTGAAAAAAGTCTTTTAGTCAAACAAGCAAGAAAATCTTTTAAAACTTTTTGTGAATATGTTTTTGGTTTGAAACCAGGAAAAATCCATCTTGAATGGCATAATTTAGCTACAAAAGCTATGATGGAAGGAGAACCTTGCATAATCTTTGCCCCTCGTTCGCATGCAAAATGCCATACTCCTAATACTATCATTACATTAGCAGATGGTTCTTTGAAAGAAGCTAAAGATTGTAAAGTAGGAGATGAAGTTATATCTTATGATGTAGAAAACTTTAGATTTGTTCCTGCAAAGATTGTTAACATAATTGATAATGGAATAAAAGATATTTGTGAAGTTAAATTAGCTTCTGGTAAAAGTATAGAAGTAACTTCCAATCATCCTTTTCTAACTACTGATGGTTGGAAATCAATAGAAGAAGGGTTAAAAGTTGAAAATTATGTAGGAACTTATGAAAAAGGTAGCTTCAAAATAGATATTATTAGGAGTATTGAATATAAAGGAAAGAAGCCAACAATTGGTTTAGAAATAGAAAAGTATCATAATCATATTACTAATGGAATTATAACACATAATACAAGTTATATGGCTGTTATGAGACCTATTTTTCTTTTAGGACACAATCCAAATTTAAGAATCAAGATTGTTTCTCATTCAGATAAAAAAGCAGCAGATATTTTAAGACAAATAAAAGAAGCAATTGAATCAAATGAGAGATTGAAAGAAGTTTTTCCACATTTAGAAGCTGGTGATGTCTGGGCATCAAATAAAATTTTAGTTAAAAGAAGCTTATGGAGTAAAGATGTTACTATAGAAGCTTTGGGAATTCTTTCTGGAGCTACTGGGGGAAGAGCAGATTATATTGTGTTTGACGATGTAGTTGAATTCAATAACACAATAAAACACCCTGCTTTGATAAAAATGGTAAAAGAAGCTTTTTATAATAATTGGCTGAATTTATTAGAACCAGATGGGTATGGTTGGTGTTTGATTGGAACAATATGGACACAAATGGATTTGCATTGGGAATTTCATCAAAAACCTTTAAAGTATAAGAAAATATACAGAATTAATCTTGAAACATTAGAACCAATTTGGAAAGAACATTGGTCTAAAGAAAAATTAATAGAAAGATATAATTCTATGCCTTTAAGAGCTTTTGCAAGAGCATTTGCTCTTTTGCCTATTTCAAGAGAAGATGCAGTTTTTAATAGAGAAAATATAGAAGCCTGTATTGTTTATAATGACCCAAAATATTATAGAGAAAAATGTGATTATGTAATCATTGGGGTTGACTTGGCAATTTCTCAGAAGAAAACTGCTGCTAATACTGCTATTTTTGTAATGGGAGTAATAAAGGAAAAGAATAAATTAGTAGCATTACATGCTGAATATGGTAAATGGACTTCTCCAGAAACTGTTAATGCAATCACAAAAAATTTTGAAGATTGGAAAGCAGATATTATTGTAGTGGAGAACAATCAATATCAGGAAGCATTAATTCAATGGTTAAATGAATTCAATAGGGAATTACCAGTTCAAGCTCATTTTACCACAAGTGCAAAACATGATCCAGAAATAGGGTTACCTTCTATGGCACTTGAATTTGAAAGAAAGAAATGGATTATTCCAATGGGAAAACTTCCACACGATGTTGATTGCAAATGCGGAAAATGCAAGTGGATAGAGGAATTAACAATGTATCCATTTGGAGAAACTTCAGATATTGTTATGGCATCATATTTTGCAAGAGAATATTGGAGAAAACATATAGTCTCAAAGGAAGATGTCAAAGTAGATACTCTTTAGATTTTCTCTTTTCATACTTTGATAAGAATTTCTAAAATTATACTTTCTTCTTGAAGGAAATCAAATGAAACAATTTCCAGATAATAAGACAGATCAAAATAACAATAATCAAAATAGTGAAATTCAAGTTCCTGAAGTTCCAAAAGTTGATAATAAAGTTAGAGTTGAAGGAATAGATACAAGATTTGTAACTCATTTTCAAACTTTTACTCCATATAGAAGATATTCAAGAGTTAGTGATCAATTATTAAGATACCTTTACTTAAGAACTTCAAGATTAAGAGAATGTATTGATGGAATTGCAGGAGAAGTTTCTTCAAGATTACCAGTTTTAGTCCCAATTCCAAAGAAACTTCCTCAAGAAATCTATATTGCTTTAGAGAAATTTGCTGAAAAGTTTTTTGGAAAACTAAATAGAAAGAAAGATACAATTCAAACTCTTATTTCTAAAGTTGTTAGAGACTTATTGGTTCATGATAGGTTTTTCATTGAGAAAGTAAGAAACAAGAAGGGAGAGTTGGTTGAACTTTATGTTAGAGATCCAATGTATATGATAATTGATAAAGATGATTCAGGAATTATAGAAAGATTTAGACAAGTTATACAAGATAAGACAGTAGAATTTTCTCCAGATGATATTATTTATGGAGTTTTACATCCTTGCTCTTATGATGATTATGGTTTGCCAATTATTGAAGGAATTCTTGATGAAGTCGCTTCATTAATTCTTTCAACAAGAACAATAGCAAACTATATCTTTGATGACAGTATCCCACCAGGAATTTTAGTTTTAGGAGAAATTGGTGAAGCAGCTTTTCAAAGACTAAAAGAAGAATTTAAAAATCCAGAATTAAGAAATCGTATAAAAGTAATTAGAAATATAGATCCAAAAAATGTAGATTGGATTAGACTTGATAGATCAATTTCTTCAGAGAATAAACTTGATTTCTTACTTGAAAGGATAGATACAATCATTCTAAAAGCATTTCAAATTCCAACAGAAAGAGAAATTTCTTCTCGTGGTGGTTCTGAGATGGCTTACAAAATCTCTCAATCAAAACTAATAGAGCCTATTGTTAAGTTAATAGAAAAGTTATTTACAGAAGAAATTTTCTGGAAAGAATTCAATCTTCCAGTTGAATTTAGACTTCTAAAAAGAACTGATGTTAGTGGAGATGAATTTTATGATAAAAGTAGAAGTTTGTCTTTGCTTGTCAATAGCGGAATTTTAACTGCAAATGAAGCAAGAATGATATTAGGAAGTAAGCCTATTGCTGGTGGAGATATTAGAATTGGTAAGCTTGGTAATGAGTATATCTATTATGATGATACTGGAAAACCTCGTAGAATACCAGATTTTATGAAAGGATAGATATGAAATTGCAATTTAAATTAAAGATTTTTCCAAATAAAAATAAAAGAATGATATTGGAGAATTTTTGTAATATTTGGAAAAACTTAGTTAATAGTTATATTGATTTATATTGGAAACTCCCAGATTGGGAATTGAAAAGTAAATATCCTCCAAAAGAATTTTTCTTGGGAAATAATAAATTTGAATGGTATGCTTGCCTTAAAGCTTGGCAAATAGTAAAGGCAACTATAAAAATGAAGAGGAAAACCAAACCATTCTTTAAAAAGAATGAATTTGATTTTTATGATAATTTATTTTCTTTTTGTAATTTTGTTACAAAAGAATTTGATTTATGGTTAAAGGTTTATTCTGGAATTCCTTTTAGAAGAATTTTAATACCTTGTAAAAAATATAGAAGATTGAATTATTGGTTAAATAAAAGAGCTACTTTTAGTAAAGCAATAAAGTTTAAAAAGATAAATGGTAATTGGTATGTTATAGTTTATTTAAATTATAAACCAAAAGAAAGAAAACAAAATACTAAAATTGTTGGATTTGATATAGATTACAGAAATGGAGTAGCTGATAGCATTGGAAAAATTTGGTTTAACAAAGAATTTGAAAATTTAAGAAAAAGAACTAAATGGAGAAGTTATAAAAATGGAATAAATCCTTTAAGGCAATTATTTAATAGAATAGCAAAAGAAATAATCAATATATATCAATGCAATTTTGCCTTTGAAAAATTAAATTTTAAAGGCAAAAAAGGAAGAAGCAAAAAGTTTAGAAGAGATTATAAAAATGTACCATATAACCATTTAATCAAGAGAATAGAAACTCTTACAAAACTGGAAGGTTTCCAGACTGTAAGAGTTTCTTCTGTATATACATCTCAAACCTGTCCTATTTGTGGTTATATCAGCAAAGAAAATAGAAGTGGAGATAATTTTAAATGTAAAAAATGTAGCTTTGAATATCATGCTGATGTAGTTGCAGCTACTAATATAGCCATTAGGGCAGGTTTGAGATATGGATATCAGCCTGTGGTGGCTCAGGCTGTAGCCGAAGAGTGGAGGAGGCAGGGTATTCAGCCACCAGTAGAATGCCTTGCCGTTAGCACTCCGCTCCAGAGTAGGCAGGGTGTTGGTCTCTGCACCCTTAACTTATCTTGTTTTAAAGATAAGACAGTGCCAAGAAGAATTCCTGACTTTCTTTCTTAAGATTTAAACAATAATAGAAAAGATAAGAATTTCAAAAATAGAAAGGAGATAATTATGGAAAAAGACAAAGATAAAATGCAAGATAAGCTTTATTTTGAGCTTGCTACCAAATCCTTTTATGAAAGTAAGGAAGCTAAAGGAGATACTGAAGAAAAGAATTGGTATGTTGAAGCTCTCGTTGCTACAACTGATAGAGATGTTGTTGATGATATAATTACTCCAGAAGCATTAGAGAATGCTGCCAAAGTTTTAAAAGAGCAATATCAAACAGTTCTCTATAACCATCAAGCAAATAGACCAATTGGGAAAGTTATAGATGCAAAAGTAAAAGATTTAGGAAATGGAAGAAAAGGTTTATGGGTAAAGATAATGATTTCCAAAACTGAAGAAGAGATTTGGCAAAAGATAAAAGAAGGAGTTCTTTCAAAATTCTCTTTCTGGGCAAAAGTAGAAAGAAAACCAGTTTATAGAGAAACTGAAGATGGTAAAGAAGTTATAGATCATTATTTGATAACTGATATGTATCCATTTGAGTGTTCTCTTGTTTCAGTTCCAGCAAATCCAAATGCAGTAGCATTAGATTACTATATTGCCAAACATTTAAAGGAAGGAGGTATAGATATGCAAGAACAAAAAGAAATTCAAGTAATTCCGGAAAAAATAGAAGAAAAAGTAGAGCAAAATACAGAAAAAATGGAAGAAATAAAAAATGAAGTTAAGAAGGAAGAAACTTTAGAAACTGAGCAATTTACAGATGAAGATTTAGTTGAAGAAGAACAAGTAGATGAGACAGTAGAGAAACAAGATAAGAAACCTAAAATCAGAATTAATAAAACAGATGTTGATTATACACCTTGGTCAAAAGTAAACAAAATTAGAATTAGAAATATTCTTTATCAATCTGGAAATAAGACTGCAATTAATGAAATGTATGGAGTTGTCAGAAGTTATGAAAGAATGACAGATTGGGGCTATCCTCATCATATTTTGAAACAAGTTGCTGAAAATACTTATGAAATGATTTTATCATATACAGGTCTTATGGCAGCCTATAAAGCAATGAGAGGAGCAAGAGGTGGCGGAAGAAATCTTACAGAGGAAGAAAGAAGAAAATTAAAATCTCATTTAAGAAAACATTTTAGGTATCTCATTCAAATTGGAGAATATGAAGAAATGCCAGAAGGCTTGAAAGCTTTGGCTTACTTAGTCAATTTAAGCTTTGCTTTAGAAGATGGAGAAATAGAAATTGTAAATAAAGAAGTTGATAAGAATTTCAAAAATAGCATTGATTGTTTGATTGAAGAACAAATGAAAGACCTTGAGAAAGAATTGGGATTAGAAGAAACCTTAGAGAAAGAGCCTGAAGCTATTGAAGTTGATGAGAATTCTTTCTTTGAGCAATTAAGAAAAGTTATTAGAGAGGAATTAGGAAACTTTATGAAAAAAGAATCTAAACCTGAAGAAAATAAAGAAGAAGAAGAAGAAATAGAAACCAAAGAATTAGAAAAGGAGAAAGAAGAAATGAAAGAAAACAAAGTAGAAGAAAAACTTCTGAAAATAATTGAAGATTTAAGTAAAGAAATAAATCTCTTGAAGAAAGAGATAGAGTTATTGAAATCTCAACCTGAAGTGAGAGGAATTGATTCTCAAAGAGAGCAAGAAGAAGATATTGATATTTCTGAGTTCATTAAATCTGAAGAGTTTGAGAAACTTCCTTTAGATAAACAATTAGAAATATTGAAGATTTTGATGAGCAATGTTCCTGTTGAAGTAAAAGAGAAAGAATTAAAGAAACTATTAAAAGAAATAAAGAAGAAAAATTAAAAATATTTTGTAAGGAGGTAGAAAGAAATGGATGCACAAACAAAAGAACTATTAGAAAAAGCTTTAAGTGGTTCTGATATTACAGGAAAATTAGTTCAAGAAGTTGTTGATAAAGTTATAGCTCATATTTTCTTTTCTGAAAATCCATTAAGACAGAATATTCCTGTAAAGAAAGGTTATGGCACTTCTTATGAATTCAATAGGAGAACTTCTTCAGGAACTGCTGGAGAAGCTATTGCTGATACTGGCAGTTTTACTCCAGCAGAAGGAAGCTATACCAGAGTATCTTTACCTTATAAGATTTATGGAACATCTGTAGAAGTAACAAGATTTGCTCAAGTAGCTGGAAGAAACTATATTGACATTTTGCAAACTGAATTAGAAGCCAAAATCAACGAGTTTAAAGAGTGGGAGCAAAGAGCAATTATTTGGGGTAATTATACTGGAACTGATGCAAGTGAATATTCAGGAGATAACTTTGCTAATGGGTTAATTAAGCAAATTGTTGATGGTGGCGGAAATGTAGTATTACTTGGCTCTGATGATACAGGAGGAGATTTAACTCTTGCAAAACTTGATGAAGCTATTGATAAGTGTTATGCAAATCCTAATATGATTATTTGTTCAAGAACTGGAAGAAGAATTATTCAAGGTTTATTGCAAGCTCAACAAAGATTTGTAAATACTGTTGAAATTAGAGGTGGATTTAGAGTAATGGAATATGCTGGAATTCCTGTATTAACTTCTACAGCTATTTTTGATACTCTTACTTATGATTATGATGGAGGTGGAGCAAATAAATATGTAAGTGCTTTAACAGGAGGTTCTACTACTTGTATTTTAATCTTAAATCTTGGGGATGCCTTTATTGCTGAGCTTGAGAGCTTAACTTCTAAAGAAGTGCCTGTTTCTTCTTCTCAATATACAAGATATGAGGTTTGGGAATATATTACTCCAGTAGTAAGAAACCCAAAGAACCATTGTGTAATATTTGGAATTAAAGTTTCTTCATAATAGATTAATTGAATAAGGGAGCAGCTCATACCTTTGCCTGCTCCCTTTTATTTTACTAAAATGAAATGAAGTAGGAGGAAATAAAGATGGCAAATAGACCAAATTATCCAGACTTAATTGCTCTGGAAAAGATAACAGGTTCTTATACTGTTTCTTCTGTTGATCCTGGTGGAACAAAGGATGCTACTATTCAATTAGATAGCAAATATTTTATTGTAGGAATGCCTAAAGTTTCTACTTCTACTACAGGATGCTCTGTAATTCTTATTAATGGTGGAAAGAATGAATTTACTGTTAGAGCTTCTAATGGAACATCTACTGCAACAGATGTTGTAGTAGATTATGAAGCTTATGCTATAAAGTAATATAAAAGTTAAAGAGGTATGAGATGCCTTACAAACTTAGGTATGTAGGGAGTGATAAATATCCTGACTATTTTGTCATTCCAACTTATTATGAAAATGTTAAAGTAATCAATGGAATTGCTGAAGTTGAAAGAGAAGTAACAAAAGACAGATTACTCAAGGAAGGATTTGTTTTGATAGAAGAAAAGAAAGAAGTTGTTAATTTAGAAGAAGATAATCCAGAAATTAAGAAAACAAGAAGAACAAGAAAAAAACAAACTTAATGATTGTGAATAGTGGCTATCAAATTAACAGCAGGCTATCCATCAAAGATAATTTTTAAATTCTATGATGAGAATGGTAGCCTCTTAACTGATTTATCTAATACTTCTGCTACTCTTTATTCAAGTCTAACTGGAGAAGCTATAGAAGAAAATCTTTCATTGAATTATGACTCTGGCAATCAATATTATTACTTAATTTATACCCCATCTTCAGATTTATCTGGAACTTATTATTTTGTTGCAACTGGAGATGATAGTGAAGGGATAAAAAGAACTTCTATAGTATTTGTTGATATTTTGCCTGAAACTTCAAATCTTTTATTAGTTGATTTTGATAGAGTAACTAAGTTTATTAATGATATAAATATAGATTATAGTATATTGCCCTCACTCATTTTTGTAGCAACTGAATGGGTTCAAGATAAAATAGGAAAAATAGTTCTTCCTAAAACTTTTGAAGAAGAAGTCAAAGTCTTCAACAAAAAAGTTTATTTAAGCAAATTTCCAATTTTGCAAGTGAATTCTATAACTGATAAGAATTGAAATGAAATTACAAACTATTCTATCTATAATAGCGAATTGGGGATACTGAAGGTTGATATAAGAAGTGCAGCAGAGATTAGGGTTAAGACTGAAACTCTATTGATTGTCAATTATACTGCTGGATATAATCCTATTCCTGAAACTATTTATACTGCAATTGCTATGATTGTTGGTTATTTATATGATAGAGCTAAATATATGAATTTTGATAGAATTAGAATGCTTGGAGTTGATGGAATTCTATCAAAAGATGTATTAGATAGGGTAAAAGAAATATTAATGCCTTACATTAAAGTTGTCTAAAGATGTTCCAAAAATTCTTAAAGCAAAACATTACTATAAAGAAGATTGAACAATATACAAATGAATATGGAGAAGAAGAAAATATTGAAAGAGATATTGAGACAGTTGCTTTTATTAATGCAAGAAGAAGTAGAATCATTTCAGAAAAATATGGAATAATAGAAACAATAGTTTATGAAGCTATGATTTTGCCAGATGTAGATATTTCTAAAGAAGATAAAGTTGTATGGAATAACGAATATTATGAAATAAGAGAAATATTACCAGTTTATGACATTTATGGAAGAAAGATATTTACTCAACTTCATCTTTTGAAAAAGGAATAGAAAGATGCAAATGAAAGTTAAAACTACAATTACTTATAGTGAAATAGAAAGAGCCTTATTGACTTCTTTTAAAGAAGCTTTAGAGAAAACTGCTGAATTTTTAGAGCAATGTTTCAGAGAAAGATTACAGGTAAGATATTATTCTTTGAAAGAATTGAAGAAAATGGGACATCCTTATGCAAGAAGACATTATAGTTTTGAAGGAATTAGTTCTGCTAATTTAGAAAGATACGCTCTTTCTTTAAAATTCAGAAAGGGATTTAGAAATGTTCGTTTAGATATTATTAATAGACAAACTGGAGAATTGGAAGATAGCTTAAAAAGTGAAGTTCATTTTTCTCCTACTGGAGTATCCAGGGCAAGAGTTTATATAGATACTACTAAAGTTCCTTATGCTCCTTTTGTATTTTGGGGAACTTCAAAGATGATACCAAGACCAATTCATTTACTTGTCAAAGCTGAAAGTGAAAAAGATGCTATTGCAACCTTTAGAAGAGTTTTTGCTTACAAATTTTACTTAAGAGCAAGAAGATTAAGAAAGAAAATAGTCCAACAATCAAGAAGATAAGAAATGCCAAATTTAGCAGATGTAACAGCAGCAATAATATCTGATCTGAATTCCATTCCTGATATTAGTTCTTCTTTTGAAGAAATTTTTAGTCCGCCAAGAAGAGAGTTTAAGTATCCTTCTTTAATGATTGATTTGATAAGAATGGAAAGAACTGAATATTATGGTTTCTATGATATGTCTTTTCTTTTTACTATCTTTGTGAAAGATAAAAGAAGTGATGGTTTAAGATTGTTAGATATTTTGATAAAGAATTTCAATAGATATAGTAGTAAAAGTGAACTTTACAATCTTTCTTATGTAGCAGAATACAATGGTGGATATAATGATTTTTTTGATTTGGATAGTGGAATAATAGGAATAACCACTTTGTGGAGAGTAAGAGTAATCTTTCTGTAATGTTTGAGAATTAAGAATATGAAATAAAGATAAGAATTTCTAAAATGCAAAATAGACCAATTTCTCTGAAAGAAGTTAGATGTATGGATTGCAATAACTTATTAGCCTATATTTCTGAAGAAGAAAGTTGCATAAGAATAAAGTATAAAGATTTATTTGTTAAGTGTTTTGGTAAAGTTGAAATAATTTGCAGAAGATGTGGAAAGCTAAATACTATAAGTTTGAATAAAATTAGATTTTAAAATATGAAGTAAGGAGGTAGAAGAAAATGGCTAATGTTCCACAATATGATACCAAAAACTTTAGTTTTGGACCTGGAATTCTTTATATGTCTGCTTATGATACTACAAACGATAAACCTACTTATCCTGATACTGACATAGGAGCAGTAAGAGCAGGAGCAACTTTAAGAATTGCAAGAGAAATTCTGGATGTTGTTCAAGGCTCTCCAGATTTAATTGTTAAATCATTTGTAAGAAGTGAAACAGTAGAATTTACTGTTACTTCTATTGAATGGAAATTAGATAATCTTTATAAAGCATTAGGTGGAGGAGAATTATTAACTGCTCAAAATAAGTTAAGATTTGGTGGAGATATGGATTTAGATTTATATACTTTAAGATTTGAACATACTACTCCAACTGGAGATAAATGGGTAATTAAAATCTGGAAAGCTAATCCAACTGGAGAATTAGAGATCAATTTTGCAAATGATGATGTCCATCAATTTGCATTGAACTTTAGAGGATTAAAATCTTTCTATGGATTTACTGATGTAGATGCTCCTGAAAGTATTGGAACTGGAGATGGAACAACTACAAGCTTTAGTGGAACATTAAGTAACACTCCAATTGTTCCAAAAACAGTAACTGTTACTGCTGGAGATGTAACAGGAACAGATGATGGAAATGGAAATATAACTGGAACTGGAATTAGTTCTGGAACAATTAATTATGATACAGGAGAAATCTCAGTAAGCTTTGATTCTGCACCTGCAAGTGGAGTTTCTGTTGATGTAGATTATGATTACTATGTGCAATTATCTCAAACTGCTTCTATAGTTGAGATTGAAAAGATACCTGCTTCTTAATAATAAATAGTTAAATATATAAATAGATAAGAAGTAAACTCCTATAGAGGAGGTAAACTTTAATGCAAGAACAGGGTAAAACTAAAGAAATTCAAAAAGAAATTTCTGCTTTTATTAGAGAACCAATCAAGATTAATCTTTCTAATGGTAAAATTTTAGAAATCAAGCCTTTATCTTGGAAAAAAGAATTACAGCTTATCAAACTTCTTGGTAAATTTGTTGAAGAAGGAATTGGAACTGGATTGATTCCTACTGAAAGTATGTCTTTTCTTGATACAGGAAAACTAATTGGAAATATTTTGCAGAAAAGTCCAGATGTTATTACTGAAATGGTAATGATAATTACTGATAAGGATAGAAACTTTGTAGAAAATGAATTAGTTCTTGAAGATATAGTGGAGATAGTTAGCCCTTTTTTAGAAAGTATGTTGATAAGATTAAAGAAAGTAGTTTCAGAGAAGATAATGCCAGTCATTCAACAAGTAAAGAAAGATATGAAACAGAAGTAAAGAGACCTATTGCTGAAGTAGTTGATATTTTGGCAATGGAGTATGGTTGGACAGTAGATTACATTTTAGAACTTCCTTCAGAAGTAATAAACTATTTGTTAGAAGCAATACTTATAAGAAGGAAAAGAGAAGCAGAAGCAATAAGTGGAAAAGAATTTAAGAAAAAAGAAAAAGTTTATGAAGTTGGAAAAGATCCAACTGCTGAATTTATGTTATTAGGAATGAAGATTCTAAAACCTAAAAAGAAAGTAAAGAAAGGAAGGTAAAAAATGCCTAATGGAGTTTTTGGATTAGGTAGTGGTGCTGGACAAATAGATATTCAATTTGTTGTCAGAAATGTTCAGGAAGCAGTCCGTTCACTTCAATCAGTAGAAAGAGAATTAAGAGAATTAGGCAGAGTTACTGGTCTTACTGGAGAAGGCTTTCTTGGATTGGAAAAAGGGTTTAAAAGATTTAGAGTTGAAGCTGAAAACTTTGCAAAACTGTTAAGAGCAGAATTCAGATGGATTTTAGGATTTGAAATCATTAGAGGTCTTGAAAATATAGTCAGAACAAGTATAGGAGCATTACTTGATTATGATCAAGCATTAGCTAAAGTAAGAGCTGCAACTTTAGCTTCAGAAGAAGAAATGAAAGTTCTTGGTGAAGCAATATTAGATGTTGCTAAGTCAAGTGTTTTTTCTTTCTATAGTATTGGAGAAGCAGCAGCAGTTATTGCAAGAGCAGGGTTAACTGCAAGAGAAACTGCTTATCTATTGAAAGCTGCGAGTGATTTAGCAATGGCAAGAGGAGAAGATTTAGCTAAAACTGCTTCTTTCTTAGTTTCTGTAATGAAAGGATATGGAATAGAAGCAAAAAAGATGTATGAAGTTGCTGACTTAATGGCAGTAGGGTTAAACAAATCTAAATTAGCTTTGAAAGATATGATTATTGCTTGGCAATATGTAGCTCCAGTTGCAAGGCAAACTGGAGAAAGTATAAAAGATTTAATTGCTTATATGATGGTTTTATCTGATAAAGGATTAGAAGCAAGCAAAATTGGAACTTCTTTGAGACAAGTTTATACTTACTTACTTGCTCCAACTGGTAAAATGAGAAGAATGTTTGAAGTATTGGGAATTACTTTTGATGATTTGAATTTAAAACAGAAAGCTTTAGTGGATGTTTTAGAAGATTTAAGAAAGAAAGGATTTGGAGCAATTGAAGCTTATCAAGCATTAGGAATTCGTGGAGCAACTGCATTTGCTTATCTATTACAAAGTATAGAAGATGTAAGAAGAGCTCAAGAAGAATTAATGGATGTTGGTGCTTTGCAAAAGATGTCAAGAGCAATCAAAGAGTCTGTAATTAATCAGTTTGCAATATTAAGAAATGAAATTAAAGCAACAGTAGCTGAAGCAAGAGAAGTTTTTGCTCCAGCATTGATAACTACTGCAAGAAGTATAAGTGAAAGCTTTAGATTATTAGTAGAAACTATTCAAAGTGCTTTTGGAGCTCCTCTTTTTACTACAGCAGGAATAGCAGGAATAGTTACAGCTTTAGGAGGATTTAATGCCAGATTGTTAGCAATTATTGGAAGTATCGGATTATTGGTTTCAGCTTTACAGGGATTAGGAAGACATTTTGGAATTTTACATTCAAACATTATATCTACTACTGATGCTATGTATGCTCTAATTGGAGCTATAACTGCTTTTATGACAAGAGGAAGTTTCTTCTTAAGAACTATTTCTTTAATAGGTCTTGCAATAACTTATTTATTAACCAAAACAAAAGAATTTGCAAGTGAAATAACAGAACCTTTCTCTGGAGAAAATGAAAGAAGAATTATGGAATTTGGCAGAAACTTAACTACAGTTTTGTCTGTCAAAACTACCAAAGATATATCAAATGCTATTGGTTCTCTTATGAGTTTAAGGTTAGCTTTGAAGGATGCTTTTGATTTAAGACAATATGGCAATTTAAGAGAATTTTATAGATTATTGACAGTTTATTTGAAAGCACAAACAGAAGAAGCTGCTCAAGATTTATTGAATTTTATTAAATCAAATCGTGAAAATATTTTAAGAGAATATATAAAGATTCTTGAAGATATGAGAAGAGAAAGAATAAGAAGAATTGAAAGAGCTGAAAGAATGCTTCCAGAAGTTAGAGGTGGCTTATGGGAGTTCTTTACAAGGAGAAGAGAAATGGAAGCCCGTATTTCAAAGTGGAAAACTGAACTTCAAGTTTTAGATTCTGTTATTAAAGCTATTAAAGAAGTAATAGAAAGCGAGAAAAGACTTGGAGAAGTTTCAGAAGAGTCTATTGGTCATGAGAAAGAAAGAATTAGAACTATTGGAGAACTTTTAAGATTATTAAGAGAGAGTGCCGAAGAAAGTTTAGCTCTAAGTGAGAGAACCTTGCCAACTATTTCTCAAAATATTAAAAGAACAGAAGAAGATATATTTGCTACTATAGTTTCTTTTCTAAGATCTCACTCTACACTTTATGAAAAAGTTGGTGAAGATATTGATAAGATTTTGGAAAAAGTTAAAACTTTGAAGGATTTATCAGAAATTACTATTTTACCTATACCAGAAACTAAGAAAGTAGAATTAATTGAACTTTTAGAACCATTAATTGAACAAAGATTGAGACTATTAAGACTATATGAAGAAACTAAGAAAAGGTTAGATGAATTAAGGCTGAGTTATCAAGAGATGGTAAGAGTTCCTATTACTAATGTTGAACAATTAAGAAGAATTTGGCAAACAATTGTTCAAATGGAAGAAATTTCTGGAGAAATTTTGATAGAAAATAGAGTTAAATTTCAACAATTAGTAAGAGAATTTATCCAAGACAATAATCTTACTCTAAGCCAAATTCAAAGACTGATTATATTCTTAGCAAGAATTGGAATGGATACTTCCAGATACTATGATATGATAAGAGAAAGCTTTGTCAGATATATAAGAGAAGGAATTACAACTATTGGAGATATTTTGCTTCTATTGGAAGATATGCAAAGGTATAAACCATTGATAGATATTCTATTTCCAGATAGAGGGAGATTATTTGATTTTATCGTAACAAGATTTAGAGAATTTTGGGTTGAAGGTAGAGTTGGAACAAGGCAATTGCAAGACTTAATGGAAAGATTGAAAAGAGCTTTTCCAACTGAAGAAAGTGAAAAATTCATAAATATATTGAAAGAGACTTCTGCAATTAATTTTGATGTGGCTATAAGAAATACTCAAATATTAGAAAGAGTATTAAAAGATACTTCTATTTCTGGAGAATATCTTGCTAATAGTTTTGAAAAAGCAATAGAAACCTCTAAAGGCTTCAGAGATATGAGTAATTTGATAAGACTTGTTAATGAAAATCTTACAGAACTAAATGAAAGAGGTCTTTCTACTATTGATATATTCACAAGATTACTTGAAAGAATAAGAGAGTTAAGAGAAGAAGGCAGAATTACTGCAAGAGAACATGTAAGATTGTTAGAACAAGCTTTATTAATGTTGCCAACTGAAGAAAGTTATGAATATTACTTAAGATTCTTGCAAGAAAGAGGAAGAGCATTAATTCAAGCAAGGCAATATCTTTTAAGACAGGCTGTTTTTGGAGTAAAGAAAGAAGATAGAGAACAAGCTGCAAGAGATTTTGAAGAAATAAAGAGAACTTCAGATGAAATGATACAGTCTCTTGTTAGAGCAGCAGAAGAAGGAAAGATTTATTGGAGAGATTTATTTGAAGTATTAAGAAGATTAGGTCCTGAAGGAAATAGAATAATTGAGCAAATTACTCAGCAAACTCCTAAAATCCAAATGTTAGCAATGGTATTAAGAGATGCTTTTGATGAAGCAATTGGAGATACAGTTTCTCATCTTGAAGTAATGCATAATGCATTTGTCAATATGATAGATAGAATGAAGAATTATTTTGCTGATACATTT
>QNAZ01000002.1 GCA_003641645.1 Thermodesulfobacteriota bacterium | reverse complement strand
CCTAAGTATTTTAAAGTATAAACTATTAAAGGCAATTCTCTTTTTACTTCTTCCTCTCTAATTTTTTGAAAAAGTTTATTTTTTTCTCCCTCAAGTTTTTGAAGGCCGCTTAAATGATATTTTAAAAGTTTTTTTTCAGTTTCTTCCCATAAAGGTAAAAATTCAGGAGTTCTTAAAGAAAATCTAAAAAAGGTGATAGGAGGGCCTTCATCCAGATCAGGAGTTACTAAATGCATCATTGCTCCAGTTTCTGTAGATCTTGCACTAATAAGTTGCCATACAACTTGCTGCCAAGAACCTTTTGGTCCACCAGGTAAAGCAGGATGAAGATTAATCAATTTTAAAGTATTACAAAACTTTGTAGACACAATCCACATATATCCTGCAAGGACACCAAAGTCAATTTCTTCATCAAGTCTTTTAAGAACTTCATCATGGTAAAGTTTTCTCCAACTATCTTTATCTTTTTGTCTTAATTCAGGTTTAAATTTTAAAGCAGAAAAAGAAATAACTTTAAGTCCCATCTCTTTTTGAGCAATCTCAATTAATTTATCTGAAAAGAAACCTTCTCCAGGTTCTTTACTTATAAAAACATAGGAAATTTTTAAAGGAAGGAAACCAGATTTTATTTTTGAATAAACAATTTTTAAAAGATCTATAGCTGCTTGATCTCTTCCAGTAGTGAACCAACCTATTTTTTTAGATCTCGTAAGCTAAACCTCCTAAATTAAATGGTATTTCCCAGGGCTTAGGAATAAAAAACTCAAAATATTGAAAAAGAGCAAATCTATCAGTCATTCCAGAGATATAATCAGCAATAATTCGTTCCTTAGAGGAATTATTAAAAATTTGACTTGCTTTTTGAAAATATTCTATTTTTTCAAAGTTTTTATAATAAAACTCAAAAAGAGAAACTAAAATTTTTTTTGCTTTTTCAAATTCCTTTCGAACAACAGGAGAAAAGTAAATATTCTCAAAAAGGAAATCTCTTAAAACAATAAGTGCATCTAAACATTTTTCATCCATTAAAATAGCTTTTTTTTGAGACTCTTTAGTAGTTAATATTACACTTTTTACTAAGGTGCTTATTCTTTCAGAATGAGAAAGACCTAATCTTTTTTTTACAATCTCAGGAAGATCCTCTACAGTTATCAACCCAGCTCTAATGGCATCATCTATATCATGATTTGTATAAGCAATAATATCTGAAATTCTTACCACCTCAGCTTCCAATGTTAAAGGTTTATCTTTTTCAGATAAAATAGGTCCCTTTCCTTTTGCATGTTTTAAAATTCCATCTCTTACTTCTAAAGTTAAATTTAATCCTTTTCCTTCTTTTTCTAATATATCTACTACTCTTAAACTCTGCTCATTATGTTTAAAACCTTCAGGTAAAAGTTCATTTAATACTTCTTCTCCTGCATGTCCAAATGGAGTGTGTCCAAGATCATGCCCAAGAGCTATAGCTTCTGTTAAATCTTCATTTAAATTTAATGCTTTAGCTATGGTTCTTGCAATTTGAGCAACTTCCAAAGTATGAGTAAGTCTTGTTCTATAATGATCTCCTTTTGGTGCTAAAAAAACTTGTGTTTTATGTTTTAGACGCCTAAAAGCTTTAGAATGAATAATTCTATCTCTATCCCTTTCAAAGCAGGTTCTAATTTCGCATTCTTCCTCTGGATAAAGCCGGCCTTTAGAATATTTAGCTTTAGCTGCAAATGGAGAGAGAAAGATTTCTTCCAAATTTTCTTTTTCTTCTCTTATAGAGTTACCTAACATCCTCAATTTTAAATTCTAAACTTCTATTAAAACTATTTATAAAAGGAGTTCCTACAATTAAACTTATATCTTTTTTTTCTAAAAGTTTATTAAAATAAATAGCGCAGAGTTCTTTATTTTCTTTTTGTAAAATAAGTTTTGAATGTTTTTCTTTTAAAACTTTTATTTCTTTTATTTCGAAGTTTTTAAGAAGAATAACTGGAGGGAAATGTTCTTCTCCATAAGGATGGAATTGCTCAAAAGCAAAAAGAATATCTTTATAAAGAAGTTCAGATAAACTTGCTTCTGCATCAATATAAATCAAATCTGTAGAAAAAGAATCTAAAGTATGATATTTTAAAAGTTCTTTCAAGCGAGTTTTTAATTGAGGAATAAGATTTTTATCTATTTTGAATCCTAAAGCATATTTATGCCCTCCAAACTGGATTAAAAGATCTTTACATTGAGAAAGGATTTTTAAAAAATTTATTTTAGAAGGAGATCTTATAGAACCGTGTGCTATTTCATTTTCCTGAGAAACAACTATAACTGGTAAATTATAATTATTTTTAAGTTTATTAGCAATCAGACCTAATAAACCTTTTGGAACATCTTCTAATACAAAAAATAAGAATTTGGAATTTTTTGAAATTTCAGAAATTTGAGAGGCAGCAGATTTTAAAGTCTCTTCTTCTATAAGTTGTCTTTTTTGATTTAAACTCTCTATTTGGTATAAATATTTTTCTGCAGAAGATATGTCAGAAGATGAGAGAAGTTGAAAAACTGCTTCAGGATGTCCCAATCTACCAGCAGAATTAAGTTTAGGTATAATTCGATAAGATATATCTTCCTCAGATAGACCATATTTTAAATCTGCTTTTTCCAGTAAAACTTTGGTGCAAGGAAAAAAGGGATTTAGAAGGTCTCTAAATCCAAAAAAAGTGATAAGGCGATTTTCTCCTGATAAAGGGACCATATCAGCTAAAGTTGCAAGAAAAATTAATTCCAAATATTTTCTTAAAAAAGGAGGCTCTTTATTTCTAAAAAAGCCTTGAGAATAAAGATAAGATCTTAGGGCTCTTATTAATGCAAAAACTACTCCAGCACCACAAAGATAATAAATAGGTGAAGAGGGAGAGGTAAGTTTTCCTGTGATGGTAAAAGTTTCAGGTTTAGTAATAATTTCATGATGATCAGTAATAATTACATCTATACCAAGAGCTTTAGCAGAGTTGACTGTTTGATAGGCAGAAATTCCAACATCAACAGTAATAATTAAAGTTATCCCTTTAGCTTTAAAATAAGGTAAAAATTTAGCATGAAAACCATATCCTTCTTTATCTTTACTTGGGATTAACCATTCAACAAAAGGAGTAAAATTTTTTAAAAAATCATAAAGAACAAAAGTTCCTATAATTCCATCTGCATCAGAATCTCCATAAATACATATTTTTTCTTTTGAATTTATAGCTTTAGCAATTCGTGCAACTGCAAGTTTCATATCTGGAATAATAAAAGGATCTGAAAAATCAGAAAGTTGAGGGTAAAGAAAAGAGTAAGCAGATTTTATATCTGAGAATCCCTTATTTATAAGAATTTTTGCTAAAAGAGGAGGGAAAAATCCATGAGTAACAAATTCATAAAAAAGGTCTTGGTTGGGAATCTTATTTATCCAAAGTTTTGTTGATGTCATATAGATTTTATTGTATCATATCAAGCCTAAAAGTAAAACAATTTCTTTTTAAACCCAAAAAAGATATATGAGAAGTTTTAAACTTTTCAAACTATTCAAATAAGTTTATAATAAAAAAATTTTAAAAGAAACTTTCAAGTTAAAAAATTTTTGAGTGATTGGTATTAAAGAATTTTAAAAGGTTAGAGAAAAAATATGAGATTTGATCCTTTAAAAATGAAAAATTGGGAAATAGCTTATGAAGCTGAGAAAAACATGAAAACTGTATATCAGTTAGGGGAAGAACTGGGATTAACAGAAGAACTTCTGCCTTATGGACATTATATAGCTAAAATTGATTATCAAAGAGTTTTTGAAAGATTAAAGGATAGAGTTAATGGAAAATATATAGATATTACTGCTATTACTCCAACACCTTTAGGAGAGGGAAAGACTACAACATTAATAGGTTTGGTTCAAGGGCTTGGGAAAAGAGGGAAAAAAGTAATAGGAACTATAAGGCAGCCTTCAAGTGGACCGATTTTTAATATTAAAGGAGGATCTGCTGGAGGAGGTCTTTCTCAAGTTATTCCGCTGGATAAATTTTCCTTAGGGCTTACAGGAGATATTAATGCAGTAATGAATGCCCACAATCTTGCTATGGTTGCCATTACAGCAAGAATGCAACATGAAGCAAATTATAGTGATGAGATTTTGGCTAAAAAAGGCTTAAAAAGGTTAAATATAGATCCTAAAAGGGTTGAAATGGGATGGGTTATAGATTTTTGTGCCCAAGCATTGAGACATATTGTTATAGGGCTTGGTGGTAAAATGGATGGATATCCTATGGAAAGCAAATTTTATATTTCTGGTGCTTCTGAAGTAATGGCGATATTGGCAATTGCAAAAAACTTAAAAGATTTAAGAAAAAGAATTGGGAAAATAGTTGTTGCTTTTGATAAATATGGCAACCCTATAACAACAGAAGATTTAGAGGTAGCAGGAGCTATGACAGCTCTGCTTGTTGATGCACTTAATCCTAATCTTGTGCAAACAATCGAGGGGCAACCTGTTCTGGTTCATACAGGTCCCTTTGGTAACATTGCTTTGGGTCAATCATCCGTTATTGCTGACTATATTGCTTTAAAGCTTGGAGAATATGTAATTACTGAATCTGGATTTGCTGCAGATATAGGTTTTGAAAAGTTCTGGAATGTAAAATGCAGAATTTCTGGTCTTATTCCTGATGCAGTAGTAATAGTTGCTACTATAAGAGCCCTTAAATGCCATGGTGGGGCTCCTGTTCCCAAACCCGGAAGTTCTATACCAAAAGAATATTTTGAAGAAAATTTAAAATGGATTAAAAAAGGATGTGAAAATCTTTTTCACTGTATAAATATTGTTAGAAAAAGCGGAATAAATCCTGTAGTATGCATTAACAAATTTTATACTGATACTAAAAAAGAACTTGATTTTGTAAAAAAGTTTTGTGAAGATTTAGGGGTAAGGGTGGCTTTTTCTGATCACTGGTTAAAAGGAGGAGAAGGAGCTTTAGAGCTTGCAGATACTGTTATAGATGCATCTAAAGAAACTTCTCAGTTTAAATTTCTTTATGAACTTGATGAACCTGTTAAAGAAAGGATTGAAAAGATAGCAAAAGAAATCTATGGAGCAGAGGGAGTGATTTATAGTTCTGCAGCAGAAGAAAAAATTAAGTTAATTGAAAGGAATGAGGAATTAAAAAAAATGCCTATTTGTATAGCAAAAACTCATCTTTCTCTTTCCGATGATCCCGGAAAAAAGGGAGTTCCTAAGAAGTGGCAATTGAGAATAAGAAATGTTCTTATATACAAGGGATCAGGTTTTATAGTGCCTGTGGCTGGAGAAATAAAACTCATGCCTGGAACAGGTTCAGACCCAGCTTACAGGAGAATTGATGTAGATTTAGATACAGGAAAAGTAAAAGGTCTTTTTTAATAAGGAGAAAATAAATGGCAGCAAAAATTATAGATGGAAAATCTATAGCTCAAGAAATAAGAGAAAAGATTAAAAAGGAAGTTGAAGAATTAAAAGAAAAATATGATATTGTTCCTGGACTTGTTACTATTTTAGTAGGAGATGATCCAGCTTCAATTTCTTATGTAAAAGGAAAACAAAAAATAGCTCAAGCACTTGGATTTTATTCTGTGGAAGAAAGACTTCCTGAAAATGTTTCAGAAGATGAATTGATAAAACTTATTGATAAATACAATAAAGATTTGAGAATTCATGGGATACTGGTTCAGCTTCCTTTACCAAAATCTATAAATGAAAGAAGAGTAATAAATGCCATAGATCCCAGAAAAGATGTAGATGGCTTTCATCCAATTAATGTAGGAAAAATGATTATAGGAGAACCCTGTTTTTTACCATGCACACCTTATGGTATTTTGGTAATTTTAGAAAAAATTGGATGTCAAGTTGAAGGAGCAGAGGCTGTTGTTGTAGGAAGAAGTAATATTGTGGGAAAACCTATAGCTAATCTTCTTATGCAGAAAAGAAAGACTGTGGGTAATGCAACTGTAACAATTTGCCATACAAGAACAAAAGATTTAACTTTTCATACTAAAAGAGCAGATATTTTAATTGTAGCAGTAGGAAAACCAAAATTTATTACAGCTGATATGGTAAAAGAGGGAGCGATTGTAATTGATGTAGGAGTAAACAGAATTGGAACAACCCCTGAAGGAAAAGCTATTCTTTGTGGAGATGTAGATTTTGATGCAGTAAAAGAAAAAGTAAGTGCTATTACTCCTGTTCCAGGTGGAGTTGGGCCTATGACTATTACCATGCTTATGAAAAATACCCTTGAAGCAGCAAAAATGTGGAACGGTCTTCCGAATGAAGTAGAATAAGAGGAAAGTGTGGAGATAAAATAGAGCAGAAAAGACTAAAATTAGTAAAGATTTACATTTTTGATGAAGCAATTAAAAAGTTTCAGGATTTAATGTTTAATATTGGCGGTTTAGGTAAAAATATGAATGAGTTTTCTGTTACAATAATGTATTTTATTTCAAGCAGATTCCAGGTTATTTTTGATCTTGAAAATTTAATTATAGAAAACAAAAGAATAAACAAATTTCTTTTTGAAAAAATAGAAAAGTATTTCATAAGATCTATTTCAGGGATTATAATAGATAGAATTAAGCAAAAACTCAGCATTGATCAGCCAAAGCTAAAGGTTTTTATGATATGATTATGAGAGAAATTCTTGATAAAAAATTAAAATTTTAGAAAATCGGTCAATTAATTAAGGAGAAAAAGTTAAATGATAGTAATAAAAAGAAAGCCATTAGAAGAAATTTTAAACTACATAGAGGGACATAATAAAATTCTTGTGCTGGGGTGTCAGGAATGTCCTTATGGTTGTGTAACAGGTGGTGAAGAAGCAGTAAAAAAACTTGCTGAAGAGATAAAAAACAAAATGATAGACTTGGGGAAATCCATAGAAATTTTAGAGAAAACATTAATTAGACTGTGTGAACTTCGATATGTGAAAAGCATAAATGATTTAATAAAAGATGTTAAGGCAATAGTAACATTAAGTTGCGGAGTAGGAGTTAATTTGATAGCGGATATTTATTTTGAAATAGAAGTATATCCAGGAATGAATACTTTATTTTTGGGTGCAGAATTAAGAGAAGGCATTTTTATTGAAAAATGTAGAGCTTGCGGAGATTGTATAGTAGGTTATACTGCTGGGCTTTGTCCAATAACAAGATGTCCTAAAAATATGCTTAATGGGCCATGTGGTGGATGTAAAAATGGAGTATGTGAAGTGAGAAAGGGATTACCTTGTGTGTGGTATCAAATTATAAAAAGACTTAAAAAAAGAGGGAAACTTGAAAAATTAATGGAAATATGGGAAGCAAAAGATTGGAGAAGTCTTTATGGTAAAGGAATAAGAGAATTGAGAGAGGAGTTGGGAGTTGAAAATAAAAACTAATCTTCAAAAAGTGTTGGAATCAGGTCAATTTGCAGTTACTGCAGAAATAGACCCTCCTAAGAATGCAGATCCTGAGTTGATAAAAGAAAAGGCAAAGTGGTTAAAAGGTTATGTAGATGCAGTTAACATTACAGATTCACCAAGGGCTACGGTTAAAATGTCAAGTCTTGCAGGAGCAGTTATTTTACAAAAAGAAAATATTGAACCTGTAATGCATATTACCTGCAGAGACAGAAATAGAATAGCTATTCAATCTGATTTGTTGGGAGCTTCAGCTTTGGGAGTAAAAAATATTTTGTGCCTAACAGGAGATTATGTAACCTTTGGAGATCATCCACAAGCAAAGCCTGTTTTTGATTTGGATTCAATTCAACTAATTAGCTTAGTAAAAAATCTTTCTGAAGGTAGATATTTTAATAAAAAAGAAGTAAAAGGGAAACATCCTTATTTTTTCATAGGAGCAGTAGAAAATCCCTTTGCCGATCCATTAGAGTTTAGACCAATAAGATTGGCAAAAAAAATAAAGGCAGGAGCAAGATTTATTCAAACTCAGATAGTTTACAACTTAGAGAGATTTGAAAAGTTTATAAAATTGTGTGAAGATTTTGGTATATTAGAAAAAGTTTACATACTTGCTGGTATTGCTCCACCAAAATCTTTAAAAATGCTTAAATATATAAAAGAAAGCAAAATTCCTGGAATAGAGGTTCCAGATGAGTTGATAAGGAGAATGGAATCTGCAAAGGATGAAAAAGAAGAAGGGATTAATATTGCAGTGGAAATTATAGAAAGAGTTAAAGAAAATCCTGGTGTTAGAGGAATTCATCTCATGCCAATTGGATGGGAATTTATTGTTCCTGAAATTGTAAAGAGAGCAAAGCTTTACCCCAGACCAAAAATTTGTTAAATAAGTTTCAAAGATAAAGTCCTTTTCCAGCAGTTGTTAGAAAAGTATGCCTAATTTTTAACCTTAATGGATAAAGTAAAATAAAATAGTTGACTTTATATAAAATTTTTATATTAAAATAAAATTATAAAAATGCTTAGCAACATAAAATTAAAATAGGAGGATTTCATGGAAAAAGTAAAAATTGCAGTAATTGGAGCAGGACCAGCAGGTATTGCAACAGCTATAGAAGCAAAAGCAAATAATATAGAACCAGTAGTAGTTTTAGAAAAAGGAGAATCAGTTTGTAACACTATAGTAAAGTTTTACAAACCTGGTAAAAGAGTAGATGCTTATTATAGAAAAAAAGATATTAAACCTATAGGGATATGTTCTTTTGAAACCGAGAGTAAAGAAGAATTTCTTCAAAGAATAGAAAAATGGATAAAAGAATGGAATTTGGATATTAAGTTAAAATCTGAAGTTACAAATATTAAAAAAACAGATCAAGAATATGAAATTTTAATAAAAGATAAACCAGAATATTTATCAGAATTTGTAGTAATAGCTATTGGAATTTTTGGAAAACCTAATAAACCATCTTATCCAATTCCTAAAGAATTAAAAGGCAAAGTTTTTTTAGAACCACCACTTGAAATTCCTGAGAATAAAAAAATTTTAGTAGTTGGAGGAGGAAATACAGCAGCAGAAGTTGCATGTGCGCTTTGTGAATCAAATCAGGTTTTTCTTTCTTATAGAAGACCTAAATTTTTTAGAATAAACGAAATAAATTTAAAAAATTTAGAAGAAAAAGAAAAACAAGGAAGATTAAAACTTCTTATGGCAACAGATATAGAAAAGATAGAACCATATAATGATAGAATAAAAGTTTTTTTTAAAGATGGTAAAGAGGAGATATATGACCTTATTTATTACTGTTTAGGAGGGACTACACCTAAAAATTTTTTAAAAAGAATAGGAATTGAGTTTAATGAAAATGGAGAACCTTTAATAGATGAGTTTTTTGAGACCAATTTACCGAAAGTTTTTTTAGCTGGAGATATTGCTTTAAAGCAAGGGAGTATAATGAAAGCTTTTAATTCAGCTCATATTGTTATAAAGAGAATCAAAGAGAAGTATCTTAAAAACTAAAAATTTCAGTTTGCCAATTTTAAAATAAGAATTTATATTTATAAGTATAAGCCGGCGTAGCTCAGCGGTAGAGCAGCTGATTCGTAATCAGCAGGGCATGGGTTCGAATCCCATCGCCGGCTAAATTATATTTTATTCAAAAAAATATGAAAAGAGTATTTAAATTTAAAACTATATCTTGTGTATTTTTATTATTTATATTTAATTTCTCTTTATCAAACTGTGTTACTACGACTTTAAATACTATTAAATATCCGACTTTTTCACAAGTAAAATTTAAAAACTTATTAATTGTTGCTCCAATTCCTAATAAAAGGTTAGTGAAACAAACTGAAAATGCCTTTTTAACTGAATTTAATTTATTAGGTATTAAAGTGATTCCAGGGACAAAGCTAATTACTTCGGTAAAAAATTATAAAAAGCCAAAATTGTTAAAGATATTAAAACAAAATAATATAGATGGAGCTTTAGTTATAAAATTGCAAAATTACCAAGTTTCTAAAGAATATATTCCTAAAAGTTATTTTTCTCATGGTTACATATATTCTTATAATAGATATATTTATTATCAAGGTTATACACAAGAATATGGAGGTTATTACATTTCCAAACCACAGGCTGAATTTGTAATTTATTTACTTGACAGTAAATCTGGTAAGATTATTTGGATGGGAATATCTACCACAAGAGGGGATACATCTTCTAATTATAGCACTTTAGTGAGATCACTTGCAAGAGAAGTTGTAAAAAAATTTAAAGAAGAAAATATTATTAAGAAATTTGAAATTTATAAAAAACAATAAAAAAATAATTAAGGAGGTGAAAATAAAATGAAACACAAATGGATAGAGCATATGGTTCAGGCTTGGGATGCATTCATGGAAGAAATGTTTTCTTTTATTCCAGAGGAAAGTAAAAAACATATTAAAAATGCAAGAAAAGAAATATTGCTTGCTTTAAAAAGTGTGATAGAAAAGAGGATTGAAGAACTGGAGAAAGGCAAAAAAGAAATTAAAAAAGTAAAGGTTGAAAAGAGTTAAAGTTTAAATGCGAATAATCCTTTTTACAGGAAAAGGAGGAGTAGGAAAAACTACTCTTTCAGCAGCAACTGGTGCATATCTTTCAGAACTTAGTAAAAAAGTTTTAGTAGTTTCTGTTGATCCTGCTCATTCACTTTCTGATGTATTAGAAGAAGATGTAGGGCCAGAACCTAAAAAAATTTTTAATAATTTTTATGCTCAAGAAATAGATGTTTATTACTCAATAGAAAAATTCTGGGGGGTTTTAAAGGAATATTTAAAAAGTCTTCTTAAATGGCAGGGGATAGATGAGATTTTAGCTGAAGAGATGTCAGTTTTACCTGGTATGGAAGAAGTTTCTTCGTTTTTGTGGATAAACAAGCATGTAGAAGATAAAAAGTTTGATGTTATTATTGTTGATTCTGCACCTACTGGAGAAACATTAAGATTTCTTAGTCTTCCAGATGCAGCAAGCTGGTGGGTAACTAAAATACTTCCTTTACAAAGAAAACTTATGAAATTTGTAAGACCTGCAGCCAGAGTAGTTACTGATATGCCTCTTCCTGAAGAGGAAACATATGATGCATTAGAGGATCTTTTCCGACAGGTTTATAACCTTTATTATCTTTTGCAAAATCAAGAAGTTTCTTCAGTAAGATTAGTTGTTAATCCTGAAAAAATGGTAATAAAGGAGACAGAAAAAGCCTTTACATATCTTCATCTTTTTGGCTTTCCTGTTGATGGTATTTTTATAAATCGGGTAGCTGAAAAGGAAAATCCTTTTTACGAAATCCAGAGAAAATATGTAGAAAGAATTGTAAAAAGCTTTGAGCCAACTCCCATTTTTATGATTCCACAGCTTTACGAAGAAATCCTGGGTTATGAAAAGCTAAAAGAATTTGGGAAAAGGGTTTATCAGAAAAAAAATCCCGCTGATATATTTTATAAAGATAAGCCTTTTGAAATCTTGGAAAAAAATGGAGAATATATTTTAAAATTAGCTTTAAAAGAAATTCCACAAGAAGAACTTGAGGTTTATCAAAAAGATGAGGATTTAATTATTAAAATTGGAAATCATAAAAGGCACTTTTTCCTTCCAAGAATATTGCTAAATAAAGAAATAAAGGGTGCAGTTATTAAAGAAAATTTTTTAGAAATAGGATTTAGCTAAGCTTCTTTTTTATTCCAGAAATCAGGCAATTTTTCCACATAAATTGATGTGCTTGGAAATGCAAAAGAAGCACCGTTTCTTTCAATAATTTCCATAATCTTTAAATTGACATCTTCCCTTATAGCTAAATATTCTTCCCATTTAGCAGTATTTGTAAAACAATATACAAATATATTTAAAGAACTGTCTCCGAAATCTGTAAAATAAACCATTAAAAGTTGATCTTTAGCAATTCTTGGATGAGTTTTTAACATATCTCTGATTTCATTAAGTATTTTAACCATTTGTTCTCTTGTTGTGCTATAAGTTACTCCTATAATCATTTTTATTCTTCTAACATTTCTTCTGGAAAAATTTTCTAAGGATTGATTGGCAAGTATTTGATTAGGGATAATGATTAAGCTTTTTTCAAAACTCCTTATTTTACTTGATCTTAATCCTATATCTTCTACAATTCCTTCTACATCACCTATTTTTATCCAATCTCCAACTTTCATAGTTTTATCTACAAGAACTGTTAAACCACCAAAGAGATTTGCTGCAGTATCTTTAGCAGCAAGAGCAAATGCAAGACCACCAAGTCCCAAGGAAGCAATAACTGCACTTATATTTATTCCCCATTCCTGAAGAATAGCTAAAACTCCAATTCCAATAGCAAAAATTTTTAAAAGCTTTATTAAAAAACTTCCCAGCTCTTTAGCTATTTCTTCTCCAAACTTTTCTGTAAATCTGTAGATATAAATGCTTAACCCAACCACAAGATTATACAAAGTCCAAGAAATAACAATGATAATCAAGCTTTTAATAAGTTTGGCAATTATGGTGTGTTCCATCCCGAGTATGAGAAAAGCCACAAACAAACCAACTATTATAATTAAAAAACTAAGAGGTTTGGAAGTAATATTTATAAGTAGATCGTCTAACTCAGTGGAGCTCTTTTTTGCTAAGCGTTCCACAAATCTTACTACTACCAAAATAAAAAACTTTCTTAAAAAAAGAGAAAGAAAAACAACCAATAATGCTAAAGCAAGCTTATAAAGAGGTATGCCAAATATTACATAATTTAAATAATCTGTCACATTTTTTAAAAAAATTAATAAATCTTCCATAAGGAAACCCTCCTCACTATTTAATTTTTCTTAATCTTACAGCAAAAAAACCATCAAGATTGTGTTTGTGAGGAAAGGTTTTTAAATATAAATCATCCTCTATAAGTTCTCTGATTTTTGTTCCACAAATTTTTTCAAGCACAATCAAAGGATTTTCTATTTCAAATTCCGGATGATTTTCTAAAAATTTTTCAACAACTTTTTCATTTTCCTCTGGCTCTAAACTGCAGGTTGCGTAAACCATAATTCCTTTTGGTTTAAGAAAAGAAGAAAGCCCTTCAAGTAGTCTCAGTTGTTTTTCAGGAATTTTTATAAAATCCTCTTCTTTTCTTGCCCATTTTATATCAGGATGTTTTCTAATTACACCTGTTCCTGTGCAAGGAGCATCAATAAGAATTCTATCAAAAAGAGGAGCTTTTAGCTTGGGAAGTTCTTCTACTACATCTCCTTGAAAAACTTTTGGTTCTTTAAGACCAAGTCTTTGAAAGTTTTCTTTTAATTTTTCAAGTCTCCAAGGATAAAGGTCAAAAGCCCAAACAATTCCTTTATTTTCCATTAATTCAGCAATATGTGTGGTTTTTCCTCCAACCCCTGCACAGGCATCAAGAATTTTTTCTCCTGGTTTTGGATTTAATAAAAATGTAACAAGCTGACTTGCAGAATCCTGGACACTTATCCATCCAAAATGGTAAGCTTTTAATTCTGTAACTTTCCCTCTAAAACCATCTAAAATAATCCCTGTAGGGCTATAAGGACATGCTTTAGCTTGTGGAACTTCTTCTTTTTGCAAAAAAATTAAAAAGTTGTTTCTGCTTACTTTTAAGGCATTTACCCTTATTACTAAAGGAGAGCGATCATTGCTTGCTGAAAGTAATTTTTCTGTTTCTTCAAATCCAAATCTATCAAGCCATCTTTTTACAAACCACTCAGGAAAAGAATACTTTATGGATAGATAAAATACTGGATTAAAATCTGGTGGTTCAGGAAGATTGTTTTTATTTTCTGCAATTCTATGTAAAATTGCATTAACCAATCCTTTTATCCACTCTCCTCTTTTTCTATGAGAAAGAATTTTTAAACTTTCAGCAAGAGCAACTCTTTCTGGTATTCTTGTATAAAGTATCTGATAAACACCCAAACGTAAAATGTTTCTCACTTCTGCATCCATTTTTTCTAAAGAATGTTCTGAAAAACGAGAAATAACAAAATCTATATAATAAAGATATCGAACTACTCCATTAACAAGTTCTCCTACAAGAGCTCTATTTCTTTCATCAGGAAGTACACTTTTGGTTAAAACTTGAGAAAGAATTTCATCTAAAAGTGGTTTTCCTTTTTCCCAACGAATAAGAATTTTTAAAGCAACTGCCCTTGGATTAGTTTTAGGGAGTCTTGGCATGATTTAAAAATTAGCTCCATTGCAAAGCAAGTTGTTTTAAAGAAAAAAGACGGTCTCTTAAAATAGCAGCTTTTTCAAATTCATAATTTTTAGCTGCTTCTTTCATTTCCTTTTCAACCTTTTCGATTTCAGCTCTTAAAGATTCTAAACTTTCAAAAACTTCGGTAGTCTCTACTATTTTTTCTAAATTCACAAAATCAGCTTCAACCATTCTCATAAGTGGATCATCAAGAGATTTTACCACGCTTTTTGGAGTTATACCATGTTTTTTATTATATTCTTCTTGAATCTTTCTTCTTCTCTCTGTTTCTTCTACAGCTTTTTTTATAGCTGGAGTAATGGTGTGAGCATAAAGTATAGCTGTTCCATTAACATTTCTTGCTGCTCTTCCTATCATCTGGATAAGGCTTCTTTCAGACCTTAAAAATCCCTCTTTATCAGCATCAAGTATAGCTATTAAAGAAACCTCAGGAAGATCAAGTCCTTCTCTTAAAAGATTTATTCCTATTAAAGCATCATAAACTCCTTTTCTTAAATCTCTTATAATTCTTGCTCTTTCTAAAGTTTTTAAATCTGAGTGCATATAACAAGCTTTTATTCCAAGTTCTTTATAATAATCTGTTAATTCCTCTGCTAATCTTTTTGTAAGTGTGCATACTAAAACCCTTTCCTTAGCTTCTATTCTTTTTTTGATTTCAAAATAAAGATCTTCTACCTGATTTTCTGAAGGTCTTACTTCTACTTTTGGATCAAGAAGTCCTGTTGGACGAATAATTTGTTCTATAATTCTTCCTTCTGCCTTTTCTATTTCATAATCTCCTGGAGTTGCTGAAACATAGATAACCTGATTAATTCGCTTTTCAAATTCTTCAAATGTAAGAGGACGATTGTCAAGTGCAGAAGGAAGCCTAAAACCATATTCTACAAGAGTCTCTTTTCTACTTCTATCTCCTCTATACATCCCTCTTAATTGAGGAATAGTTATATGGCTTTCATCTATAAAAAGAAGAAAATCATCTGGAAAATAATCTAAAAGAGTATATGGAGGTTCTCCTGGCTTTCTTCCATCTAAATATCTGCTATAATTTTCAATTCCTTTACAATAACCAACTTCTTCTAAAAGTTCTAAATCATAAAGTGTTCTTTTTTCTAATCTTTCTGCAAAAAGATAAAGTCCTTTACTTTTAAAGTATTCAACCCTTTCTTTTAATTCTTCTCTTATTCCTTCTATAGCTTTGCGAAGTCTGTCTTCTGAAGTAACATAATGACTTGCTGGAAATATTACAATATCACTTACTTTTCCTAAGACTTTACCTCTAAAAGGATCAATTATTTTTATTTCTTCTATTTCATTATCCCAAAGACTCACTCTTACAGCTCTTTTTTCTTCATTAGATGGGAAAATTTCAATTATATCACCTCTTACTCTAAAGGTAGCACGGGTAAAATCCATTTCAGTTCTTTCATAATGCATTGTTACAAGAGCTCTTAAGAGTTCATCTCTTCTTATCTTAGCACCTCGTCTTAAATAAAGATGTTTTTGGAAATACTCATCAGGAGAGCCTAAACCATAAATACAAGAAACACTTGCTACTACAATTACATCTCTTCTTGAAAGAACAGCAGCAGTAGCTGAGTGTCTGAGTCTATCTATAAAATCATTAATAGAGGCATCCTTTTCAATATAAGTATCAGTTATAGGAACATAGGCTTCAGGTTGATAATAATCATAATAAGAAACAAAATATTCTACTGCATTTTCAGGAAAAAGCTTTTTAAATTCATTATAAAGTTGAGCTGCAAGTGTTTTATTAGGAGCAATAATAAGAGTAGGTTTCCCAATTTTTGCAATAACATTTGCCATAGTAAAAGTTTTTCCAGAACCAGTAACACCAAGCAAAACCTGATGTTTTAATCCCTTTTTAACACCTTTTACTAATTCTTCTATTGCTTTTGGTTGATCTCCTTTTGGTTCAATATCTGCTTTTAGTTTGAATTCTGCTTTTTTTCTCAAAAAATGCATGGTATAAAGAAATTAATCTTAATCTTAAGAATTTCAATAAACTAATATACTCTAAAATTTTTAAAAGTTTAAAAAAATTTTTGTGAAAAATTTTACATGAGATTGTTTTTATTTTTAGATTAAAGATTTAAAAAATATTAAAATTGTAATAAAAAAGTTATATTTAATTGTGAAAAATTTCTTTAAACATTTTAAGAGACAAAAAATTATGTAACCTAAATCACATAAACTTTTAAAGGAGGTGGTGTTATGAAGCGAAAAAGCATTGCAAAGGTTTTATTACCAGTTTTAATGGCTGGAAGTGTATTTGTTAAAACTTCTCTTGCTGAAGAAACACCAGAGGAGCTCAAAGCTCAAATTGAGGCTTTAAAACAGCAAATAGCTGCTATGCAACAGCAAATGGCTTCTATGCAGGCTTTAATTAAAACACTTGAGGGAAAACTTAAACAGGTTGAGACAAAAACTAAAAAAATAACTCCTCAACTTGTAGCAAAAGAATCAAAACCAGTTTTTGGGAAGCCTGGTTTAGAATGGCAACTTTATGGTAGAGTAAAAATGGATTATCATTATGATACAGCACGTATTGAAAAATATAATGACTTTGTTGGAGCAGTTGCTAATAGGAAAAAACATCCAGATTATCAGAACGATTCAACAAACTTTAATCCAAGGGATACCAGATTTGGGGCATTGGTGTTTCATAAAAGAGGAAACTTGGTAATTAAAGGACATACTGAGATAGATTTTTACGGAAATACTAAAGGAAATAATATCATTCCAAGATTGAGGCTTGCTTATCTTGACATTTATAACAAAAAAACCGGAACCAGTGTGCGATTTGGACAGGATTGGATTCCTGTAGCTCAATTAAATCCATCAACTATTGAATTTGGAATTTTAACAGCTGCAGGAAACCTTTGGTGGAGAGTTCCACAACTAACTGTAAGACAAAAAGTATTTAACAACTGGGAAATTCTTGGTTCACTTATGATGCACAGAAGAATTTCTACTGGTTCAGAAGAGCGTATGCCATGGCTTCTTGCAAGAATTCAATATAAAGATGGTATTTTAAACCGGGTTTTTAGTAAAGGAAGCATGTTAGCCATTGGAGGTGGATACAAGCATGAAGCTGTTGATGCTTCCAAACCCTTTCCTCATGAAAGTGATATTGATCGCTGGCTTATTGTTGGTGAATGGAAGCTTAATTTTGAGCTTTTTGATCAGAAGTTTCAGTTTAAAGGAGAGGCATGGACTGGAAAGGGTATTGATAAGGAATTTCTGAGATACGATCTTGGAGTAAACGATTACGGTGAAACCATTGAGGCTTATGGATTATGGGGAAATCTTGTATGGAATATAAATCCTCGCTGGTCTTTCTCTATAGGAGCAGGATTTGATGATCCTAATGATAGTGAAATTCTTAAAGGAAAAAGTGCTGCGGCACTTAATGATCGTCAATTTACAAAAAATACCCAGTATTTTGCTAATCTCTGGTATAAACTCACTGATCATGTGAAAATTGGTGTAGAAACTATGCATATTGAAACTGAGCGTGATGAATGGGTAGATACTGCTAATAGATTTACCCTTTCTGCATTTTACAACTTTTAAAGTCTAAAAAATCTCATAAAAGTCTAATTTTAGATATTCCCTCCCGAAAATTTTTTCGGGAGGGAATATTTTTTTCTCTTGAAATTTTTTTAATTTAGCAGGAAAATAATGAACTTGATGAATAAAAACTTAATTATATAAACTAAAGTATTTTTGCTTTTTTTGTAAGTTTTGGATAGCAGTTTTTTAATATAGAAATTCCTGCAAAAAATTTTTAGTGAGGTTTAAGCAAAGATGTTAAAGGTTTTGTTAGTATTAATTTTGCTTCTTTTTTGGATAGGGTATAAGTTTTATGGAAGATTTCTGGAAACTCAGTATAAGATAAAAGAAGAAGAGGATGTGCCATCAAAGACCAATTTTGACGGTATAGATTTTGTTCCCACTAATAAGTTTATTCTTTTAGGGCATCATTTTTCTTCCATTGCAGGAGCAGGTCCTATTGTAGGTCCTATTATTGCTGGTATAGCATATGGATGGTTACCAAGTATTTTATGGATAGTTTTGGGAACTATTTTTATAGGAGGACTTCATGACTTTTCAGCACTTGTTGCTTCAGTTAGGCACAAAGGCAAAAGCATAGGAGAAATTGCTAAAAATTATATGGGAAAAAGGGTTTATAAAATTTTTTTACTATTTATATGGTTCGCTTTAGTATATATAATTACTGTTTTTGCAGATTTAGCTGCTACTACCTTTGCTAAGGAGCCTCCTGTTGCCCAAGTAAATATCGGTTATATTTTAATAGCTTTAATCCTTGGTTTTACCCTTTATAAATTAAAATTAAAACTCCCAATTGCTACTCTTTTTGCACTTATTATAATTGGATTAATTATATTTTTTAGTTTAGGAAAAAACATTATTGTTTTTTCCAGAGAAACATGGGTTTGGATTTTATTAATTTATTGTTTTTTTGCTTCAATTTTACCTGTATGGGTTTTACTTCAACCAAGAGATTATCTTTCAAGTTATCTTCTCTATTTAATTTTAATTATAGGAATTATCGGCACTCTTTTTAGTAATTATTCTATTTCCTATCCAGCTTTTGTATCCTTTAATCCTCAAATAGGACCTCTTTTTCCTTTTGTTTTTATAAATATTGCTTGTGGAGCTATTTCAGGTTTTCATGCTTTGGTTTCCTCTGGAACTACTTCTAAACAGCTTGATAATATTAAAAATGCAAGATTCGTAGGTTATGGAGCAATGCTACTGGAAAGTATACTTGCTATAATTTCTCTTTCAACAGTAATGATATTATCAAAAGATTTGGCAAAATCATCTAAATTACCAACAGAAATTTTTTCTTTAGGAGTCTCTAAATTTGTTTCTATTATAGGATTAAATCCCCATTTAGGATTAATTTTAGGCTATCTTGCAATTTCAGCTTTTATTTTAACAACACTTGATACTTCAACAAGAATTTCACGTTATGTTTTACAAGAATTACTGGGTATAACAGCTTCAACTTTAAAAGTAAGATTGGGAGCAACTTTAATATCTTTGATATTACCAATTATTTTGCTTCATATAAAATTTTATGCCCCTGATGGGACACCTATTCCTGCTTGGAAAAAAATCTGGCCTATTTTTGGTTCTACAAATCAGCTTCTTGCAGCTTTAGTTTTACTTACTATTTATGTATGGGCAAAAAATATTAATCCAGGTAAACTTTTATTTATTTTAATTCCCACAATCTTTATGGTTATAATTACTCTTTCAGCTTTGGGTTATATCACTTTTAGTAATTTAAGATTTAATATCATTACTTTAATAGCTTTAATTTTGCTTGTTTTAGCTTTTTATATGATAATAGAAGGAATAAGGGTTCTAAAAAATAGAAAAAGAATTGCTGCTTAATTTAAAATTTTAGTATTTTTTATTGAAAGATTAAAGGAAATAGTGGGAAATAAATAGAGGTGAATCAAAATGAATAAAACAATAAAAACACATCACCAATTAATCTTTGGCGATGCAGAAAATATGAAAGAATTAGAAGATAAAAGCATTCATCTTGTAGTTACTTCTCCTCCGTATTTTAATGCTCCTTTTGATTATCCAGATTTATTTGAGAGTTAGGAAGCATATTTGGACAAAATGAGGAAGATTGCGAAGGAATTGCGAAGAGTGGTTACAGAAGGTAGGATAATATGTATTGTTTGTGATGACACGCTCATTAATGGAAAGAAATATCCTGTTGTTGCGGATTTAACGAAAATATACATTGAGGAAGGTTTCATTTACAGAGATAAGATTATTTGGATAAAACCAGAGGGTTATATTCGTATAAGTAGAAGAAGTGGAGTCATTTTACAACATCCATATCCGATGTATTTTTATCCAGACAATATTCAAGAAACAATACTTATTTTTCAAAATGGAAAATTCGATTATAAAAGAATTCCAAAGGAATTAAAAGAGAGATCAAAGATAGATGTAAAGGAATACCAACAGAATAAATGGTATCTAACAACGTGGAACATAATTAATGTTTTACCCTTAAAGAACAGAATTGAAGAAGGAATAGCAGCTTTCCCTGAGGAAATTCCTTATAGATTAATAAAACTATTTTCTTATGTAGGTGAGATTGTATTAGACCCATTTATGGGTTCAGGAACAACAAATAAGGTTGCTGCAATGCTTGGTAGAAACAGTGTGGGATATGAGATTGATCTAGAATTATGTGAAGTTGTAAAAGAGAAAATGGGATTAAAACAAAGTTCACTATTTGAGAAAAATTATAAAGTAGAAATAATAATTAGAGAAGATGCTAAACATCTCAGAACATATCTTCAGGAAAAAATTAGAAGACAAAAATCAGTGGTGAAAAATGCCAAAAGAAAAACAACTGGGATTATCTGATAAAGAAAAAGAGAAATTGCTTGATATTTTAGAAAAAGAAGGAAGAGAGAAATGGTATAAAAGATGGAAAGAACATATGGCAATCCCAAGTAATTTGGATGTGTTATCCAAAGATAAGGATGAACAGGAAAAGATATTGAGATATTTACTTTTGAGAGTTTTGATAAATCAACAAGCAAGATTTGATAAGGTGAGAGAAATGTCTATTAGAATTTCAGAAGAATTTACAGATATTTTGCTTTCAGAACCTTTTAAAATATCAGAAAGTGAGTTATTTAAAGTATTCAAAGATGTGGCAGGTGAGAAGGGTTCTTTATTATATCGAGTGGGGTCATTAGGTGGAATAAAACCAATTTCATTATTTTCATATCGTTTTAAGGCTTATGAGGGATTTATAAGATGGCTGAATGAAAATAGTTTAAAATTTGTTGATGTAGTTACAGAGCAATTGTAAAATAAAAATCCAATTGAACTTTTTAACTTCCTTAATACTCATCCAGTGCTTGAATCTGGGTGGGTTGGGAACAACCCAAAAGCTTGTAGAATGTTTGTTAACTGGATGATCTTTCTTTTTAACGAGATTTGGAAGCAGAAAGTATCAAAAATGGAAGAAACATTGATGATTGTTGATGGACACGTTGGAAAGGTATTCTGCAGGACAGGTTTACTAGAAGAAGTATTGTATGAGGAAAGAAGATCGTATATTATTCAGGCAAGTAAAATGAGACTATGGATAGAAGAAATTGTTTCAAGATTTGGGAAAATCCCGTTTTATGTTGATAATGGAGCATTTTATCTTTTTGAAGATGGATATTGTAGCGAGTTAGAGCCAAATTGTAAAGATTGCCCCCTAAATAAAATCTGCAAGAAATATTTAAAATGGACTGCGTATCAAATATGGGAAAAATAAAAATATTTGATATAACCGATAACAGCAGATATACCGCTACGCATTGCCTCATCTAAATTTGGCAAAGTCAAACTTCGTGTGCGTGAAAAACCGTTAAATATATTTTTAAGTATGATAGTTATTGAAAATTTTTAGTTATTAAAAAGATTTAATTTTTAATAAAAGTTTTAAAGAAGAATAAAAAATTTACAAAGATGCCAAATTTAGAGCTTTTACTTATTTTTTTTACTTTTTTATTTCTAATTGAATGTTATATTTTTTTTTAGATAAATGATTAAAGGTTTTCGTGGAACAAGTTTAATAGATTATCCAGGTAAAATAGCTTTAGTAATTTTTACATATCTTTGTAATTTTCGTTGTCCTTATTGTTATAATGTGGATTTGGTGTTGCCTGAAAGGGTAAGTAAACTGCCTGATATTTCTGAAGATCAAATAATGGAGGAACTTAAAAGGAGGAAAGGATTTATAAAAGGAGTTGTTATCACAGGAGGTGAGCCAACAATTTGGGGGAAAAAACTTATTAATTTGATAGAAAGAATTTACTATGAAATCGGGCTTCCTGTAAAACTTGATACAAATGGATCCAATCCTGAGATGGTGAAAACTCTTTTAGAGAGAGGGATTGTTGACTTCTTTGCTGTAGATTTTAAGACATCTCCAAGGAGATATGATGAAGTGAGGGGCGATTTTAGAGATGTAGAGAAAACTTTTGACCTTCTTAAAAGAGTGCCTGAAAAAGTAGAAATAAGAATTACTTTTTATCCACCTTTAGTTTCAGAAAGAGATTTAGAAGAAATGCTACCTTATCTTAAAAATTTTAAATTTATTGCTTTTCAAAAGTATATTCCCGGAAAAAATTTAAATAGAAAGAATGTAGAACCTTATTCTCGAGATTTTTATAAATGGGCAAAAGATTTCTTTAAAAGCCATTTGCCACAGGCAGAAATTATTGAAAGATTTTAAGAATGAAACTTTCTGGACTTTATGTAATAACTGATGAAAAACTTACACCCTATGAGAATGATCAAATTTTAAAAAAAGTTGAAAAAGCCTTAAAGGGTGGAGCTAAAATTGTTCAATTAAGAGATAAAACCAAAACTGATGAAGATTTAATTCCTTATGCTATAGCTTTAAAAAAACTCTCTCATAAATATGAAGCAATTTTTATAATTAATGATAGGGTTGAGCTTGCTTTAAAAGTAGATGCAGATGGAGTTCATCTTGGAAAAGAAGATTTATCTATTACTTCTGCCCGAAAAATTTTAAAAGACAAAATAATAGGTATTTCCTGCTACGGAGATCTTAAAAGAGCAAAAGAGATGGAAGCTCTTTCTGCGAATTATGTTGCCTTCGGAAGTTTTTTCCCCTCACCCACAAAACCATCTGCAGAGATAGTTGATAAAAGGATTATTTTGGAAGCAAAAAAAGTATTAAGAATACCTGTTTGTGCAATTGGTGGCATAACCTTAGAGAGAGCAAAAGAGTTGATAGAACTTGGAGCTGATATGATAGCTATAGTGAGTGATATATGGATAGCTGAAAATATTGAAGAAAGAGCAAGAAGATATAAAGAACTTTTTGAAAAATATAAATAATTTAAGGAGCAGAACTTGTGTTTAAATTTAATTTTTCAGGAAATTTAATAATTTCTTCTTCTGAAAGAGAGGAAAGTTTAAAACCAATATTTTTAGCAATTTCTAAATATTCTGGATAATTTAGGATTTCTCCTTTTTTATTAATACCTCTCAAAAAAAATCCACCAATATAAATTCCATAAATAGTATCTAAAGCATATTTAAAACCTCTTATAACACCTTCAAAAAGATTTTTTCCTTTAGTTGCTCCAATAGAAAGGATAATACCTTTAGTAGTTTTATTTAAAGGATGAGGAAGTTTAAGAAGATATTTTCTTGCCCAAAAAGCTTGGAATCTTTCAAAAAAAGCTTGAATATAGGAAGTATGATTGTAAAAGAAGATAGGGGTGGAAATTACTAAAAAATCAGCTTTTAAAATTTTTTTATAAAGTTCTTGAAAATCATCTTCAATACTACATTCTCCTGTAGTTTCACATTTTCCGCATTCTATACAGGGTTGATATTTAAGTTCTGAAAGTCTTATTTTTTCAAAAGAGAGATTTTCTTTTTTTATTCCTTTTAGAAAATAATCTAAAAGGATTTCTGTATTTCCTCCTTTTCTTGGACTGCCATGAATGGCAAGAAGATACATCTAATCTTTATTTAGAGTTTTTTTTACCACAGAGAAAACCTGAGTAAAAACTTCTTCAAATGTAGCAGGTGAACATCTTCCCATCTCAATGAATTTAATTACGATCTCTTTAGTTGTTCTAAGAGTTAATTCATCTAAAGGAGAAACAGAAGCCTTCGAAGAGGATTTAATTTTTTGATGGCTCAAATTTACTATTTTCTCTTGGGACATAATTTAAAATAATGAAACCAGTAAGAATTTAACTTTACTTTTTATCTCATATAAACTTTAAAAATTTTAATTTAAATTAAGAATAAAAAATTGTCAAGTAAAAGGAAAAAATTAAGATAAATACTTCTAAGGATTCCTTTAGTGCTTCTTACTTATTCAGCATTTTTTATAATCCCATATAAATCATAAACAATCTGCATTATATTAAATAAGTT
>QNAZ01000001.1 GCA_003641645.1 Thermodesulfobacteriota bacterium | reverse complement strand
GACAATTATTTGGAATTACAGCAGCTAAAGGTGGAATATTACCAGGAAACTTTATCCCTTTAAAGCAATTTGCTTATGGTGGAATTGTAGAAAAGCCTACATTAGGATTAATAGGAGAAGGAAAACCAGAAGCAGTAGTCCCATTACCAAATGGAAAAGCAATTCCAGTTGAAATAATAGGACAAGAAAAAATAACTTCTCAACCAATACAAATAGTAAATGTTCTTGATCCAAAATTAGTAGGAGAATATTTAGCAACTCCAGTAGGACAAAAAATGGTATTGAATGTAATATCAAATCAAGCAAGTAAAGTTAGAAAAATTTTGTTAAGTAGATAAAGGAGTAAGATATGGCTTACTTATCAAAAACAGCTTGTAATGATATTTATGAAACTTGGACAAAAATAATTAGATTTATTTGTGAAGATAGCTCTACTGCTGGAAAGGATTGGCAAATAAAAAGATATACTGTAAATGAAGATGATCCAAAGAATGTTCAATATAAAAACTATAGTGGAAGTATAACAATTGATAGTTCTTATTCTCCTGTTTACTTACCTACTATAAGTGTCGAAGAAGCTACTTTTACTTTAGGTTCAACTGTTTTAACAGAAGGAGTTGATTATACATTAGATAAAGAATTAGGAATAGTTACTTTTTCTTCTGGTTCTGTTTCTCCTGGAGATACTGTAGATTATTCTTACAAATTCAAAAGAGCTGAATATGTATTGTATAATACTGATGGTTCAGAAGAAGTAGTAGTAAAGATGAAATTTCAAATTTATGAACAGGAAACAGAAGCACATATAAGATTAGGAGCTGCTTATTCTATTGATGATAGTGGAAATTTAACTTTAGAAGAAGATACTAATTTTGCTATTTCATTTTGGAATAATCCCAATAATTTATGGATATTTTCTAATCAAAGAAGAGTTATTATTGTAGTTGAAAGTGAAGGTTTTTATAGTATTGGATATGCAGGACTAACTTTGAGATTATGTTTGCCTGACGAATATAAATATCCTTTAGTTTTGACTGCTTCTCATAGATGTAAATATGATTATAGTGAAGCTTGGTGGCATGATGAACAAGATAAAGCATATTTTCCATTGCATAGAGGCTATGCTTATTTTGATGATACTGCTACTTGGAATGTAAAAGATGAATATGCTTGTTATTATGTTCAACCTAAAATGCATTTAGATAGTTCAACCCAAATTAATTATCCTTCTGGGTTTCCCAAGTTCTTTTATCCTATTATTGTTTCTCCTTCTTGGGATTACTCAGTTGGAGCTTATCAAGGGCTTTACTATGTTCCCGCAAGTGATTTTACAAGTGAAACAACTATTACTGATACAGAAGGGAATAGTTATATAGTATTTCCTGATGTTTATAGAAATGATTGGAGATATTGGCATGCAATTTTAGAAGAATAAGAAAAAGGAGTTGAGATTATGAGTATGGTTTTTAATTATTATGCTTTTGGAACAAGTAATATAGATGATGTTCTATATAATTTAAAAGATAAATTATCTGAAAATGGGTGGACAATAGATTATGATAAAATTTCTTCTGAAGGAAAATTAGCTTTTCATGTAACTGATACCCAGTGTTATTATACAATATACAAAGCCCCTAATTATCAAAATCTTAGTGAAAATTATGATCATTACCATCCTTATAAAGTAGATGCAAATACTGGAGTTGATACAGGAACTTGGTATAGTCCTACATTATCCTATCAAGGGTCTGCTGATGCTTCTTATTTTGTAGTTACCAATAGTTATTGCATAGTAAATAGTCAATTTTGTGTATTAATATTAGAAGGATATACTTACCATCAACCTGATTATTCTCATTGTGTTTTTTATATGTTTGGACAGTTAGAAATTCCAAATGAGAATCAACAGGGAAATTTTCTTTGGGTAGTTCCTTCTTATAGTAATCACTATCCAGGAGGAAATGTTTTTTTTGGATGTGCTCCAAGCAATCAACTTAAGGTTTACTATAAGGATACTTCTTGTTGCCCAGAAACTATAGAACCAGATTCAGGAAATTATAATAATAGCTATAAAACTTTTTATGGATTACATTATAGATACATTTTCTATAATGAGGATAATTATGGAAACCCTGATCAATCTTATTCTTGTTATGATGTAACAAATAAACTTCCTGGATTACCTGCTCAACCTTATCAATTTGGTAGGTTGTATTTAAGGACTTTAATTGTTTATCATAAATATGAACAAGATAGTGTTACTTATATTCAACCAATTGCAGAAACTCCTTTTTATCTTTGCAAATATAAAGGAATTGAATGGTATAACAAAACTTTAACTTATAATACAAGAAAGTTTAAGATTTATCCTTTAGTAGTTGCAGATTTTGCTAATGAGTTTGGAATAGCGTTTGAAGTAGGAAACTTATAAAATGTTAACATATTCTTACCTATTTGCAGATACAGTTTGGACTGGACAGACTGCTACTACTTATAGTGATTATAATGAATTTAATGAAAATACAACTATCAATTATGATTTTGCTCCATTAACTAAAAGCTTAAGTGGAGTTTACTATGCTTTTAATTCTTTGGATTTAAACCTTTTCTATAATCAAGTTTGGATTTACCCAAATTATATTGATTGTAAAATGATTACAAGAGACTTAACTTATAGTGTAATGTTTTGGAATACTTATTTCTTTAGAACCATTACAGTTAAAGATATTACAAATGTCAACTTAAATAATGTCAATATTGAAGATATAACTAATAAAAGCTACAAACCATTATACTATGAAAACTTTCTTGTAGAAGTTAAGAAAGAAGGAAGTGCAACTGTTGATGGTTACTTTGATATTGAAACAGATGATACTGGAGATTATTCTCATTTGAAACTTACAGTAAGAGGTTTAAGAATAATTTTATTACCTTTATATGAATACATTTCTGGAGAACTTTCAATAAGGTATGAAATTCCAGTTGTTATAAGCAGTAATATGTTTAATGAAGAACAGAGAAAAGTATTAGTAGATAGAGAAAAGAAAAATTTTACTGGAAGATTTTTTATAGATATTTTAGGCAAAACTTCATTAATGAACTTATTTGAACTAACTGGTGGGATGATTGTAGGAGTTCCTTATTGTATAGAACCATTAACTCCAGTTGAAGATGATTTACAGTATCTATCTGAATTTCATGTCAATGAAGATTTCACTAATTACAGAGAAATCTTTAGGTGTAAGTATATATTTATTTACGATAAAGAGCAACAAAATTTTACTGCTGAAGAAGTTACTTCAGTAGATGCTACAAATAAGAAAATAACTTTAAGTGAATCTATTTCATTCTCATTTAAGAAAAAATCTACTCTTGTATTTCCAATGATTTTATGTAAAATAGTTTCAATAAATCCAAAATTTATAAAAGGAAAATATGGAGAAGTAAATTTAGAATTACAAGAAATTTATGCTAACCTATGATTACTGATATTACTGGATTAGGAACTGAAAGTACTATATTAACTCTTATTCCTAATTTTGATGATTATACTGTAGAAATATTGCCACAAGGATTAGTTCTCTCATTTGCAGGAACTCCTACTGCTATTTATCCATTTGAAGATAAGGGCAGAAGAAGAATTTCCTGTAGCTTTACTTTTACTAATAGAAAAGAATTAAATGATTTTATAGATTTTTGGTATGATAGAAAAGGAGCATTGAAAAGATTCTGGATACCTTGCTGGTTTAATGAATTCAAATTGGTAGAGCCAATAGAAAAAAGTTCTTCTGAAGCAAAAATATATTCCACAAATTTAGCCTTAAGAAATGATGAACATTTAAGAATATTTCTATTTATTTATAAAGGAGATTTATCTGAAAGTGAGCTAATTGTCAGAAAGATAACAGATATTGTAGTTAATACAGAAAACAAAATTGAAACTTTATATTTTGATAATGTAGTTAATAGAAAGATATATCCGCAAGAAGTTACTATATTTGGAAGAGTTCTGCTTGTAAGATTTGGTGAAACTGGAATAGAATTGCAATGTTTCTTTGCAAGAACTAATGAATTACATGTAAAAGTTTCCTGTAACTTTTTAGAATTACCTTCAGAATATAAAGAAATAGAAGGAACTTAATTATGGCTTACCAAGATGAAGTAAAACAAACACAGCTTTCAGTTTTTGCAGAATTATATGATATTATATTTCCTGATTTTACTTTATATTTAACTCCATATCCACAAGAGATTACTTATGCTACAAATACTTATACTCCTTGTGTAATGGAAAGAACTGAAATAACAAAGGAAAAAGGAGAAGAGAAGGTTGTTACTATTTCATTTGCAACAAAAGAAAATGTTACATTCCAATTTCTGAACTATAACATTCCGAGAATAAAAGTTAAGATTACAAGATATTTTATAGAAAAAGATGTTGGAAAAGTAATATTTGTTGGAGAAGGAGAAATTGTTGGAGTTAGTAATAGAACTCTAACTTTTAGAGCAGTTGACATATTAAGCTTAAATAAAGCAATAGTCCCTCCTTTAGTTTATTCTTCTTATTGTAATAACACTTTATTTGATAGCAGATGTGGATTAAATAGAGGAGAATACAAAGTAGAAACTACTGTAGCTGTTGTAAATAATGGTTCTGCATTGCAATCTTCTACTTTTGGGGATTATGAAGAAGATTACTTTACTTATGGTTATGTTGAATATAATAAAGAATATAGAATGATAACAAAACATGATAAAGCTAACAATTTAATATATTTGCATGCTCCATTTGACCAAGATGTTGATGGAAAAGTTGTAACAGTTTATCCTGGTTGTGATAAGACTCCTCAAACTTGCAAAAACAGATTTAATAATTTGAAAAACTTTTTAGGTTTTCCATACATACCAAGTAAGAATCCGACAATTTGGGGAATCTAAAGAATGATTTATTATTTTGAGAATAAGGAAAATTGGAAAAGAGCAAAAGAAGAACTTCTATCATGGATACAAACTCCCTATAAGCACATGGGAACTGTCAAAGGCAGAGGGGTTGATTGCAATATGTTTATAGGTAAAACCTTAGTGAATTTGGGAATATTGAAAGATTTGAATTATGATTATTATCCTAAAGACTGGTGGCTTCATACAGATAAACAGATTATTTTGGATTATGTAGAAAAACATAGAAAGTTATTAAAGAATGGATTTGATTTTCAGGAAATAGATTTCAATAAAGAAAATTTATTAGAAGGAGACTATTTAGGATTTTCTCTACTAAATAAGAAAGGAATTATAAACCATTCTGGAATTTATTTAGGAAATGATGAATTTATACATTCTACTCCTAAAAGGGGAGTTTGCATAGAAAAGCTAACTAATTATTGGAAAAGGCATTTAAGGTTGGTTATTAGATTGGTTAAGAAAGGAAAGTAAAAATGGCTGGCTGGCTTTTAGGAGTATTAATGACTGGAGCTTTAACTTGGTATTTTACTGGGTCTATTCTTGCTGCTATTGTAATGGCAGGATTATCTTATTTGGCTTATCTATATAGACCTAAACCTAAAGGATTGGAAATGAAACCTGCTTCTTTATCTGATTTTTCTATTTCTCAAGCAAATGAAGGGCAACCTATTCCAATTGTTTATGGTAGAGTAAAAATTCCAGGAAATATTATCTACTATGGAGGCTTAGTAACTGAAGAAGAAACAGAAAAAGTAGAAGGTGGAAAAGGTGGAGGTAGTGAAGAAGTTACCGTTGGCTATCACTATTATTTAGATATTTGGCAAGCAATCTGTATGGGAAAGATTGCTTTAGAAAAGATTTTTATTGATAATGATGAAAGCAAAACTATTGGTGAAGAAGAATATCCTTTTTCTATTGCAGTAGGAGTTGTTAGTGATATTCCAAATAATAAAGTATATGTTTCTTATCTAATATTTAATGATGGGACAACTGAAGATTATCCAACTACTTCAGATAATTCAGATTTACAATATGCAAGCAGACTTCCTGGAGTTGCTCATATCTTTTTCAAGAAAATGCATATAGGACTAAATAGAACTTATGTTCCTACTATATATTTCTGGGTTAGAAGAATATTAGAAACAGGATTACCTTATGAAGATATAGAAGTTGATGGAGTTTATTATGGAAATAATCCAGCAGCAGTAATATATGACTTATTGGTTAATTGGGGAAAATTAGATGTAACTTATATTAATTCTACTTCATTTTCAGAAGCAGCAGAATATTTTTACAATCAGAAAATAGGAATTAGTTATGTTATTTCTTCTACAAGAGAGTTAAGAGAAGTTGTTCAGGAAATTTGTGATATGGTAGATGCTCAATTGGAATATGATGATAATGGAAAAATTACAATAAGAGTTTTAAAGAAAAGTGATACTTCAGTTGGAACAATAAAAGACGATTTTATTTCTTTTCAATTTAGTAAACCAAGCTGGAATACTGTTCCTAATGAGTTTCAAGCGAATTTTGTAGAAAATGGAGTAGTAAGAACTTTGGTAGTAGAAAATCCTGCTGCAAAGCTTCTTGCTGGTAAAGATATTCAGAAGACTTATGATTTGACAGCATTTTCTCAAAGAAGTATTGCTTTAAAAAGACTTTTTGATGTAATGAAAAGAGAGAGCTATCCAAGAATTGCATTGAATATTACTGTTCCATTAAAATATTCCTACTACAATATCGGAGATGTTATAACAATAGAAAATACTGAAATTGGAATAAAAGGAGATTTTAGAATTGTCAGTATTAGTGAACCAAAAATTGATAGCAATGAAGTTGAAATGACATTGTTACAACATACAGATGTAATATTTGATGAACATTATCTTGATACTGGTGGAACTCATTGGATTACTCCCACTTATGATTTAACTCCTTTTACAAAAATAAAGATAGTGGAGTTAGAATATACAGAAACTTATAAAACTAATCCAGCTTATTTGATTTGTGTTAGCAAAGAAAAAGGATATGAAACAGGATTTGCTGTTTATGTAAGTACTGATGGAACAGATTATAAGTATCAAGGAACTTTTAAGACATTTGCAACAGCAGGAACTATTGTTAATGATTATCCAGATACAACTTATGATATAGATGATGAAGTAGGAGTAATATTTAGACCTTATAAGGAATTTAAAGTTTATGATAATATATCAAGAGATAGATTGTTTATAGAACCAAGAGTTTTGATAATAGATGACGAAATAATGGCATTTCAAAATTATGACCCTTATGGTGATACCGATTATCATATAACTGGAATTATAAGAGGAATACATTGGTCTGGTAAAGCAAGTCATAATGCCAATGCCGAAGCTTTTATTACGGAAATTGCAGATAATGTAATACAGTTAAATTACACTTCTACTTTTTACATGAAAATAGTTCCAGTTTTTGCAGATAGGATTGGAAGTTTAGAAGATGCTACTGCAATTGAAATCAATCCTACATTAAAGGCAAGGAAACCATTGAAACCAGAAAGAATTAAAGCAGTAAGAAGTGGAAGTATAGTAAAAATAGATGTATTTCCAATAACAAAAGTTTACTTAACAGGAGCAGGCAAAGTAAGTCCTGATAGTTATACTGATACATATCCATTTGAATATGAAGGACAAATTGCAGTGAATATCGATAGTGGGGATGAGACCTTATATGATACCTGCCATTTTACAATTGATAACTCAAATAGCTTTACTTTATCTGTAAGAGCTAAATGGAATGGGTATTATTCTGATAGCTTAAGTCTAACAGTTGGAACTGCTGATGGAGAATATATTGCAAATTAAGAATGAAATATCAGAATAAGAATTTAGAAAAATATGAATTTATCGGAATATATAAATAAATACAAAGGAAAAAGAGGTTTTGTTATTGGTGGGGGATATTCGATTAGAGAATATCAAGAGAAAGGGTTTGATTTTTCCTTATTAAATGATGAAATAACAGTAGGAGCAAATAAAGCTTATAAAGTCTGTAAAGTAAAATTTTTAATATTTTTAGATTTCAAATTCTATCAACAATATAAAGAAGAGATTAATAAATTAGATTGCATTAAATTAGCCCCAAGTTGGGCAGAAAGACTTCAAGATTTTAAGGATAGAGAAGATACTTTTATATTTAAGAACTGTACTGCTAATTATTTGCCTACTACTTTTAATTGTATTAGGACTGCTAATAATAGTGGAGTAGTAGCTTTAAGAATTGCGTACTTATTAGGTCTAAATCCTATTTATCTGGTAGGAATTGATTTAGTTAAAGAACATTTTGGAACAGATAAAATGCATTTTCATGATGATTATCCAGAATCTTGGGTAAAAAGCATTAAGAAAAAAATTTGTAATTTTTTCATAACAGAATTTGTAAGAACTATTGAAGCTTTAAAAGAAAAAGGGATTCAAGTATATTCTTGTTATGAAAAGTCAGGTTTAAATGAGTATATTCCTTATGTAAATCTTTTTGATTTATTTAAAGAAAAGAAATAAAGATGAGTAAGAAATATGTGATTATAATTGGAACAGGTCGTTGTGGAACTGTTTCTATTGCAAAGCTAATAGATGGTTGTAAGAATTGTTGTGTTTATCATGAGTATAAAGCCCCACAAGGAATATTACATTGGAATTTTAATATTAACAAAGCTCGGCAAAGATTGAAAGAGTTACAAAGTTTTCAAGGTCAATTAGTGGGGGATACAGCTTTCTATTATCTGAATTATATTGAATTTTTTGATAATCATTTAGATAATCTAAAAGTAGTACATATTTGGAGAGACAAGGAAGAAGTAGTTGAATCTTTTATAAGAAAGACAGAAAAAGACGGAATTCTAAGAAATCATTGGCATTCAAGTAAAAGGAAAGATAAAATATATAAAGATAGTATTTGGGATATCGCTTTTCCAGATTTAGATTATACAACTACTAAAAGAGAAGCAATTGCTGAATATTGGGAATTATATATGAATAGAGTGAAGAATTTAAAGATAAAAAGTGAAATCTTTTGGATATATGTTTATGATTTGAACAAAAAAGAGAAGCAAAAAGAATTGTTTGACTATTTAGAAATACCAGAAAAGGATAGAGTTTATAGATTTGTGTGGGAAAATAAAGGGTGATAGAAAAGTCTACAATAGGATTCGAACATAAATTTGGTAAGTATATAAATAATGAAATAATTAATCAAGAATTAAAATTAAAACCTACTGACATTACTTTTTGTTTTCCAGCTTGGAATGTTAGACCTAAGATAGTTTATAATACTTTATTGTCGCTCTGTAATCAGAATATTGGCAAACCTAAAATTATATTGTCAGATATAAGTAGCAATAAAAGGTATAGTAATAGATATATAGAAATTTGTAAAGAACTTGAAGTTGAATATATTTATCACAAAGAAGACTATCCAAACAAACCTTTAGCTTTGATTTATGCAACCGAAAGAATAAACACACTGTATATACATTATGGAGATGTTGATGAAATACATAGTCCTAATTTTGTTGAAGTAACTTTAAAAACATTACAGAAATATCCTAATGCTATCATTTTCTGTAAAAGGAAATGTTTACCTTATGTTCCTAATAGATTAAATTTTGAAAGATTTGAAAAAGACTTTTATTTAAATAAAGCAGATTTAAGACATGGATATGGAAATTCCATAACTGTATCAACTGAGCTGATGAAGTTAGTTTGTGGAATGAATATAGAATTAATGTCTGTAGGACATGGACAAGATTTGTATATGAGATTATTAGCTAAAGGTTGCAAGGAATTATGGATTGATAATTTTACTTCACTCTATCATCAGAAACATAGCAGACATTTGGAAAATTTGAAAACTGCAGAAGAAAGAATTAAATTTAGAAAAACTGTTTTTTGGTTTAATAATAAGAAAATTACTGAAATAAAAAAGTTTGCTTCTAATTTTATGACAAATGGGCATGCTAAATTCATACACGATAATAAGATGTTCTTACCTTCTTTTAAACAAAAAGAAAGAAAGAACATAAGTTTTATTGTTGGTATAAGAAATAAAGATTTGAAGTTAGTAAAAGAGTTTCTGAAAAGTATTAATGAACAAGAATACAAGAATTTTGAATTAATTGTTATCGACTATGGTTCAGACGAAACATATAGCAGTTTGCTGTATGAATTATGTAAGAATCAATTACAAATTGATTGGTTTCTGTATAGAGTTGAAGCTGATAAATGGGGTAGGAGTAAAGCTTTGAATACAGGATTATTTTTAGCTAATTATGAATATGTATGTTTTATAGATGCTGATATTGTATTGGAAAAAGAGTTTACAAGTAGATTAGAAAGATTTTTGGATAAAAATAAAATAATTAGTTTTGATGTAAGATATATTAAATATGAAGATTTGAGTGGAAATTTATTTGACAATTCCTACTTTTATCCTTTTGGTTTAGGTATTTCTGCTGGTTATAAGAAGAACTATATAGAGATTGGGGGTTTTGATGAAAGATTAGAAGGCTGGGGAATTGAAGATAATGATTTAATTGAAAGATTTATAGCAAAAGGTATAAAAGTAATTCCAGCTTATCCTCATTGCATTCTTTATCATATAGAACATCCTGTATTGGCTAATGAAATAGATAAAAGAAAAAATTTGTCTATTGTAAAAGAAAAGTTTGAAATAGACAAGAGAAAGTATTTAGGTAAAAGGTTAGTTAGACAATTATACCCACAAATAAGAGAATTTAAATTAGATTTAAAAGGAATAGCTTATGAAATTAGTAGTTAATATAGCAAGTCCACCCCATTCTGGTTCAACTCTCTTATCTACTATTTTAGGTTCACATTCTAAAATATTTAATGTAGGAGAGTTAGCAAAAGCTTTCAGAGAAAATAGGTTCTTTATTTGTGTATACTGTCGTAATAATTGCTCTATATGGTCAAAGATAAAGCGGGAAAAGTTTTCCATTGACAATATTTATGACTTACTATTTGATGTTACAAATAAAGATATTTTAGTTGATAGTTCAAAAGACTTTACTTGGTTTCTAAAGAAACATAGTCAGAAATACGAAGTAAAAATAAAATTTATTTTTTTAATAAGACAACCTGAAGAATTTGTAGCTTCTTTAAAAAAACAGAAAACCATTTTCTATAAAGGTAAAAGAATATCTTATTCTCCAGAGAAAGCTATAGTAAGGTGGACAGAAATAGTGCAAAGATTACTTTATTTTTATTCTCAGTATAAAGAAGTAAGTTATTTAGTTAAGTATGAAAATTTAGCACAGTTTCCAGAGAAAACTACTGAAGATATTTGTAATTTTATAGGAATTGAGTTTGAACCAAAGATGTTACAATTTTGGAATCTTGAACATCATTATCTTTATGGTAACCCAAGTCTAAAGAGAAGTAGAGAAATTTTCTTTGATAAAAATAGATACAAAAGAATATTAACACCATTAGAAATAAAGTTAGTTAGAGAAAACATTAAAATTCAAACTTTCAAAAAGATTTTTGGTTATGAATAATTTAGCATTTTTAGTTACTACTTTTCTAAGAGATAAACTCTTATATCAATGTATCAATGCTTTAGTAAAATATTACCCTGATTATTACATAATAGTAGCAGATCAAGGTCATTTTACAAAAGAGAAAGATAATTACTTTGACAAGTTAGGATTCAGAAATAACACAAAAGCAAAAAGACAATACTATAAGTTAGAATATGATTGTGGATTATGTAAAGCAAGAAATTTCTTAGTTGAAAAGGCTTATGAGAGCAATTGTAATTTTGTATTTCTAATAGCAGATAGTATCATTTTTGAAAGAAATTATGATAAAGAAATTCAAATAGTTCTTGAATTTCTTAGTCAAGAAGAAAAAAGAGCTTTGGTAGGGTTTGAATTAGTTGGTAGGGTAAAGTATGAATATGATATTGAATTAGTAAAAGGAAAATATTTTTTACTTAAGACTCCAAAAGAACCTCCTATAGTTTATAAGAATATAAAATTTCTTCCAGTTAGCATTACAAGAAATTTCTTTATAGCTAAAATAGAATGCTTATTAGACTGCAAGTGTCCCGAAGAATTGAAATTATGTGAACACGAATTGTGGCATTATATTATGAAAGAAAAAGGATGGCTAAAATTTTATTCGAATTGTATTCAAGCAAAATACATAAATTATAAGCCAAAAGAGTATTTAGAAATGAGGAATAGATTATATACTGTTTACAGAAAGAAATTGCAAGAGATTTGCAAAATTGAAAATTGGATTAAAATAGAAAGGTAATAATACCAAAATCCTAAGAAGTATTGCAATTTAAGAATAAAATGCTAAGATAAGAATTTGAAAAAAAAGATGAAAAGAAAAAGAGAATTAACTCAAGAAGAATTCATAAGAAGATGTATTGAAAGATTTGGTAATGATATTTTTGATTTTTCAGAAACAGTTTATGTCAATAGTAAAACAAAAGTTAAAGTAAAATGTAAAAAATGTGGTTATGTTTGGGAAGTTTTACCTTATGCTCTATTAAGAAGTAAAGGATGTAAAAAGTGTACCATAAAAAGGAATTCAGATAAAAGAAAAATGTCTTTAGAAGAGTTTATTAAAGAAGCTACTGAAGTCCACAAGGGAAAGTATGATTACTCAAAAGTGATTTATGTTAATTGTGATACTCCTATAACTGTAATATGCCCTGAACATGGTGAATTTCAAACTACTCCATATAGACATTTAAGAAGAAAGGAAGGATGTCCTAAGTGTGGAATAGAAAAAATTAGACAAAAATTATCAATGACGAAAGAAGAGTTTATTCAAAAAGCCCAAAAAATTTATGGTAATAAATATGATTACTCTTTAGTAGAATATAAGAATAACAAAACAAAAGTTAAAATTATATGTCCAAAACATGGAATATTTGAACAAACTCCTAATAGACATTTAAGTGGTCAAGGTTGTCCTAAATGTGCTTTAGAAGAACGAAGCAAAAGACAAACAATGACAAGAGAACAATTCATAGAAAAAGCTAAAAAGGTTCATGGAAACAAGTATGACTACTCATTAGTAGAATATGAAAAAGCTCATAGTAAAGTTAAAATTATTTGCCCTAAACATGGAATTTTTGAACAATTAGCTTACATGCACTTACAAGGGAATGGCTGCCCAAAATGTGCAATAGAAAGAATTAAAGAAAAAGAGAAAATAGGTAAAGAGAAATTTATCGAAAAAGCTAAAAGGATTCATGGAAACAAATATGATTATAGTTTAGTAAAATATGTAAATAAAGATACAAAAGTCAAAATAATTTGTAAAAACTGTAATAGAATCTTCTTACAAACTCCCCATAATCATCTTACTGGATATGGTTGTCCTCATTGTAATAAAGGAGGAATTGATTTTACAAAACCAAGTTTTCTGTATTATATAAGAATAGAACATAATAACAAAGACTTTTACAAGATTGGGATTACAAATAAAAAGGATATTTATAATAGATTTAAACCAGAAGACCAAAAAAAGATAAAAGTTATTAGGGTTTGGAAATTTGAAAATGGTTATGAGGCTCTCAAAGAAGAACAAAAGATTCTAAAAGAATATAAAGATTTCTTATATAATGGAAATGAAAAAATACTAATAAGTAACGGCAATACTGAAATTTTTGTAAAAGATATACTAAATTCAGATAGAGAAGGAGGCTATTACCATGACATACGAGCCCACACAGCTTGAGGGATGTGATTATGGAACTTCTGGGTGGAATGCAATATACTCTTCTAACTTCCAAAAATTAAATGATTATTTAGCAAAGTTTGAAGATTTATGGAATTCAACTCCTGATAATTGGAATATTTTAAGATATGATAGTTCTACTTCTAAATGGATAAAAGATACAATAGCAAATTTATCTACTCAGCTTGAAAGTTATCTTGCTAAAGTTGATTTAAGCAATGTTGATGATAATACAATATTGACAAAGCTTAAAAACGTTGACGGTAGCGGGAGCGGTTTAGATAGTGATACAGTTGATGGGCATCATGCGGATATTTCCCCTACACCACTTACTATCCCAGTTGCCAATAGTAGTGGATATATAAATGATTGGATAAAACAAGGAAGTGGTTCAGGGTTAGATGCTGATCTTTTAGATGGTAAACATGCTTCAGATTTTGTTCCTGTAAGTTCTGATTCAGATATAAGTATTTCTATTTCAGGAACTCAAGTTTTTAATATCAGCACTGCAGGAATTTTAACTTTTCCTAAGCAAAGCTGTTGTGTAGTATATCTTTCTACAGATCAGTCAATTAGTGCAAACACATGGACAAAAGTAGCTTTAGATACTACAGAGATTGACACTCAAAATGAGTTTGATTCTACAAACAATCGTATTACTGTGAATGAAACAGGTAAATACTTAATAACAGGAAAAATAAGATTTATTCCAGGTGCAGCAGGAGATTTTTTGATAAATGCAATTTACATCAACGGAGCTGAAAAATTTTCAACAGTGTTACAAGCAGCTGAAGCGGACACACACGATTTAATTATAAGCAAAATATTAAATTTAAACGCTTCTGATTACATCGAACTTTATGCAAAAAACTTAAATAATTCTTCAACGCTTCGAGGTGGCTATGGAGCAACTTTTTTAAGTGTCATAAAAATAACATAAAATAATCTGTAAGGAGTGATAAAATGAAGCTTAAAATAGTTTATATTAACACAGATACAAACGAAACTCTAAAAGAACTTGAACTAACAGAAGAAGAGACAAAGGCACTTTTTTTTGATATAGCAGATATTATTGAGTTTCACACAAATTTTATCAAGCAAAGAGTAAGACAAAATATTGATAAAATTGTAGAGGAAGCAATTAGACCTCAATCAAAACTTTTATCTGCACAGGATAAGAAAGCTTTAATAAAATCCTTTTTAGAAAAAGGAATTTTTGTTGTTAATGTGAGAGAGATACCAATTGAATTAAAAAAAGAAATAGTTAAGAAAGCTAATTTAGATGTATTAAAACCTTCTGAAGAAGTGGGATAAAAATGGATTTGCTTAAAATATGGAACTCAAAATTTAACCCATTCGGTAACTATGATGACCCTGTTCCTCCTGATTGGTGCTTTCAAAAATATAGAAAATTTGCTTATTTTTATTGGTATTTTGTAAGAAATCCTTTGCATAATTTTTGTTATTACTGGATTGGAACTGGAAATTATCCTTCTGAGTGGAAAGTTTGGCATAGTAAAAGAAAATGGAATTTAATTTTACCGTTTTTTAGTTACAGAGGAAAGCGATTTGAGTTTTACATTGGTGCGAGACCAAAGGACGATGGTAGCCAAATTTGGGGTATAGCATTTAGGAGGACAAAATGTTAGTAACTGTTAGAAGAAGTTGGTTTGAATTGGTTTTGGCAATAGTAGGTATTATAATAGGCTACATATTTGTCTTTGACCAAAAAGAATTCATTGCAATGCTTGGAAGAAAAGTAGGTTTGTGTGGTTTACTTACTTTTGTCTGGTATGCAATAAGAAGAGCAAGAATTGGAATGATTAACTGGAATGAAAAGGGAGAATGGAGAAAAATTTATGCACTTGTTTTATTAATTGCGTATGCTATTGTAATCGCATTGGGTTAAAAAGTGAAAAACAAATTACTCAAAACCTTTATTGATATTCTATTAATTCTAATTGGACTTGCTTTACTTATATTCGGTATTCTCACCATAGCCTCAGCAAAAGCAAAAAAAGATAGATGTAGTTTTCTTATTGAACCAGTAAGGAAAGCTTCAGAAAGATATATTAGCAAAAAATTTCCTTTCTGGTATAACATAGCAGTAGCAAAAGTTGAGACAAATTGTAGATGGAGAATATCTGTAGATGGACATGGTTCAGTAGGCTATTTTCAATTAACCCCTAAATTTTTAGATAAATACTTAAGACCTTTATTTCCTGATTATGATAAACCTTATAGCAAACAGCATATCGAAGCTGCAATTTACTATATTGGAATGCTTTGGAGAAGTAATCCAGAATGGTTAAAAAAGCTTTGGATTACTTATCAAAGATATAATGGTGGAAATTGGGTAATTATAGAATGTAAAAGAGCAAAGAGTGATAAATGGGAAGATTGTTACAATTGTTGTAGAAGGAAAAAAGTTTGTGTTTGGAAAAAGTATGGGAAATGCATTCAATGGAAAAGTGCTTGTGAAATAAATTATAGCTATAGTCAGAAAGTTTATGAATATGGACAAAAATGGAATAATCTTTTATGTTCTGAGCAAAGAGTTGAAAGAGAATTAGCATTTCCTTTTTGGTAAATAAAAATGAATATAAAGATTAAGAATCTAACAGAATATTCAAATCTTTTTTGGTATTTTTTGTTTCTGATTTTCTTTTTTATCTTAGTTGTTAGCCTTATTGATTCCATTAAGATGAGATTAAAAATTAGAAATATAGAAAAGGAAGTTAATAGAAAGGTTGAAAAGGAAATTAAATGGTATGAAGAAAACTTAGAAAACTATAAGAAAGAAATGGAAAGATATAAGAAGCTTTATCAGAATGTTCAAGAGAAAGTACTATATTACGAAAGAGTTTACAAAAGATTACAATTAACTAAAGAAAAAATAGAATTACCTAAAACTTCTAAAGAATTGAGGGAAAGATTTGAAAAACTGGGTTATAAGCCTATTAATTAGTATTTTTATTTTATCATTACCTTCTTTAGCTTTTTCTCAAAAGCAAGATGAACCTATAATCTGTTTTTCTGAAGAAACAGCTAAAAGAATGATAGTAGAATTAGAACAATGCAGAATTACAAACAAACAAATTGAAATACTCATTAAAGAAAATCAGGAGTTAAAGAAACAGATTGAATATTTGAAAACTATTATAGAACTTCAGAAAAAGCAATTACAAATTTCAAAAGAAACTATTGAAAATTTGCAAGAAATCATTAACTACCAAAATGAAGCTTACAAACATCTTTACAAAAAAAGTTTTTATGATAAAATAAAAGAAAATAGCTTATTTCTAACTTTGGGAATTTTGATAGGAGTAGCAATAACTTTGTAATGTAATACAACAAGGGGGTAAAAATCATGGTAAGTTATGCTGCAATTGTTGTAATTGTTTTATTAATTGTAATAGGTTGTGTTATCTTCTTCAAAAATAGAGAAATGAGTAAATATGTTGAAGAGCAACATCAAGAGATAAAAAAAGTAATTGAAGAATTAAAGAAAGAAGCTAAAGAAAGAATTGAAAAGATAAAGAAATGAGAGTTTTTATTTTTATTAATTTCTTATACTAATAAGGAATGTCTTACTTTCTTATAGGCTTAGTTTGTCTAATTATAGGATACTATTTAGGTCAATGTAAAGCTAAAATTCTTAAAAGGGAAGTTTATAAAGCTTGGTTAATTATTAACGATAAAATTGAAAAACTTCAACAAAAATTAGATTAAATAGTGTGGAAACATTTCAAGTATGAAGATTTTGCCTGTCCTTGTTGTGGAAGGAATAATACTCATCCTGAATTAATAAACAAATTGGACAAAGCTCAAGAATTGCTTAAGTTTCCACTTGTTATAAAATTAGGATACATTTGCGAAAGTTATGCTAAAAGGTTAAATAGTTTTATTGATTTAAAATTAAAAGGGCATTTAGAAGGAAGAGCTTGCAAAATTGCTTGTATTGACAACTTTTCAAGATTCTTAATAATATCAGCTTTGTTAGAAGTAGGATTTGAACATATAGGAGTCTCAGAGAAATTTATCCATTGTGAGATTTCTAATGAGAAAATTCCTAAATCTTTTTGGATTTTAGATAGATTTTGAAAGTTTCCAAACCAATCTATAAAAATTAATCTTGCAAAATTTCTAAAGTTTCAGTATAGAGTAAAGTAAGTTGTTTAGTAAAATTATCTATTTAGTAATCTATTTCATTTAATTCTTTTCTAATTTGTTCTTTTGCTAAAAATCTTTCCTTTTTATTTGTCTTCCTTTTTATTCTTTTTCTTACTGAGCTATATTTTGCATCATATTTCCAGCTTTTCCATTTATTTCTTTTCTCTCTTTATATCTCCTTTTAGAGTATTCCAAACTCTTCTTGAAAATTCCCAATTTCTTCGCTTGTCATTCCAAGCACTAACTGGAGTGAAGAAACCTACTACTCTTGTCAAATGATCTTTTATTTTTGCTCCACAAATATAACATTCATCATATTTTCCCAATAAATAATGTCCATTTTCACAAATAGAATAAACTGGATTTAATGCAAAATGCTCTATTCCTTTTTCTACACATAATTCAATCAAAAACTTAACTTCTTCTGGCTTCATTTCATGTAATATATTTATATGACTTATCCCACCTCCAGATAGATACTTAAAATATCTTCCTTCTATTTCTATTTTATCAAGTATTGAATGTCTTTCATATAAAGGAACAAATTGATTGGAATATAAAACATAAGGAACTTTTTCTTCTCCATAAAAATATCTGTCAAGACTTGGAAGTAATCCTGCTGCACTTTCTCCAGGAACTTGCTCTAAGTTGTATTTTATTTTTCTATTTTTATTGAACTCTGTAATCATATCATCCATTGTTTCTAAAATATCTATTGCAAAGCTACTTCTTAAATCTTTATCTAAAGTTCTCAATGCTTCATATAATCCAATAAAACCAATTGTAGAATAGAAATGCTTATCCAAATCAAACCAACCAAGATTGAAAAATCTATAACAACTTTGCTTGATGAAGTTTCTTATACATTCTCTAAAACTATCTAAAATTTTCTTTGCAACATTCATTCTCTCTTTAAGCTTTTGTAAGTAAATAGTCTTGTAATCAATATCAAAATTATCCTCAATTTGCTCTAACACTTCTAAAGCTATTCTATTAAGATTTATAGTAAGAACTCGGATACTATTACCACACCATAAAGTATGTCCATTTCTTCTAATCATTAGAATATGATTTGGAACTTCAACACAATAAACTTTTCCTTTATAATATCTTGTCTGTTTATATTTCACTATTTTATGGATTTCTTTATTTCTTCTAACAACTATTTCATAACATTTTCCAATAATTACCCTATTTTCTTTTTTAAAATAAGTTTCTCTAATTCTGGGATTACCTTTCTTTCTTACAGTTGTTTGATAACCTATTAAAGCACAAAGGTAACAAAAATCATCTTTTAATTTATCAGAAGAAGTATAAAAAATAACCTGATTAGCTTTTTTATTATTATAACCATCTCCTTCTATTAAACCTTCAAATAAACATAGCAAATCTTCATATCCAAGCTTTAACATAAAATCTTTATCTATACACTTTTTGTTTTCACTATCATAAAATTTTCTTAAAAATTCATAAAATTCTTTACCTTCGTAAATAGCAAATCTATCTTGATATTTATTATATTTAGCTTGCATTTTTTCTAAAACCCTTTTCAAAAACTTAATTTTTCTACTCTTTTTTACTGAAAAAGATATTTCCCAACCATATTTTTTTGCAATTTCTTCATTAAGATAGCATGAACCATCTGCTAAAAAGAAACCCAAAAATCTACAAAAAACTTTGCTATCATATTTTTTATTCCCAATAGTAATGGTTCCTAATTTATCTTTACTAATATGAAATCCAGAAACAGGTAAATTATATCCTTGACCATTCAAATCTTCTGATTTTATTAGTTTCAATTCTCCTGTTTTCCTTGACTTGACTAACATATTATGGTTAGGAGTAACAAGCAAATCAATATCTCTTGACTTATAATGGTGCATAATTCCTTCATATTCATACTCAAAATAGTGAGTAGGTTTTTGAAATTCTGCTTTCCCTGTCTCCATATTTAAAGTCAAAACTAAATCTTCTTCTTTCAAATCCTTAAAATACTTCCAACCTCTATCAGTTAATACTTCTGTTTTCTCATCATAGCAACCAACATTGATTCCACCATTACCAAAACTATCAAATTTAAATGTGGTAATGTCTGGCTGAAAACGACAACATAAGGAATATTTTCTTGCATCATCAGAAACATAAATATTCATTTGTCCTTTTGTGTTATTTTTAGCTACTAAATCTAAAAATTCTCTATCCAATATTTTTCCCATTTTCTTATCTTTGATAAAATTTACAGTAATTACAGGAAATCTATAAGGAGCTTTTGTAATTGGATCTCCTTTACATAAAAATTCCATTACAATTTCTTGAATTTCTAAAATTCTCTTAAGAAATAATTCCTTATCTCCTATTTCATTTGTAAAATAGGAATAAACATAAGTCAACAATTCATCTAAGATGTATCTGTCAAAGAAAGATAAATTGGAAAAGGGGCTTTCTTGCCCATTTCTTAATTCTTTATTAATTGTATGAACCAAATTTTGAAAATCATCTTCTACTTCTTTCTCATTTATCTTATAATCTTTTCCATAGTATTTAAGATAAATGTAAGTGTATAAAACAATCAAGCTTGGAAATGCTATAGCACCAGCAAATTCACTTGATAACTCAATTATTGCTTCCTTTACTTGATTAATAAAAGTTCTTGGTTTTTTAGGTGGTAATGAATGTAATTGACCATAAGGCATTCCTTCTAATAATAGTTTACTGAAGTCAACTCCAAGACAATAGGACATTATATAAGCTGCTGTATCATGTAAATAAAAAGTTCCATCTAATAACATTTTTGAATATTCTGTAGCTTCATTTATCCCATACATTTCTACCATTTTCTCAAATAAAGTTGAAAATGTTAGATACTTTATAAATGGAGTTATCATTTCAACTTTAAATCTTGCAATGCTTTTATTTGTTACATTACTTGAAGGATTTGCAGAAATATCTTGAATATAATCAACTGTAAAATATTTCTTCTGAAACTTATTAAAATCAAAATTCTTAGGATGTATTTTCCAATATTCTAATATCTTTGGATGCTCTTTTAAAAAATAAGAATAAACTCTCTTACCAAATAAAGTATTTGAGAAAAACAATTCAATTCCATACATACTGACCTCCTTCCTACAAAATTTCAAAGCTTTATCCTAAAAATAGATATGTTTTATCTTTCCATTCTGAATTTTCTTTAATAAAAACTCTTTGATTTGATGATGCAGGGAACTTTCCTGTCTTTAAATCTTCTCTATATTTTCCATCAACTATTATATCAACCAAGTTTTTTAGTTCTTCTTTCAATTCTTCAAATAAGTATCCAGTATAAAGAACTACTTCAATATTCTTAACTTCTTTTCTTAATTCTGAAAAAAGCTTAATGAGAAAATCTGTATAAACAACTGGGTCTCCGCCTAAAAGAACTACACTATTTATCTTTCCATTATAACTGTCAAAATAATATTTCAAAACTCCCTTCAATTTAGAAACAGTTATAGTCTCACATAAATCTGAATAAGGATTTTGTAATTCTTGAGAATGACATCCTTTACATTTATGAGGACAACCACAAAAATACAATACAAATGAAGGTTTTCTAAATGGATGATCATTAAAAGAAAAATGAACTTCAGGAACTATTCTTGCTTCATCTTTTTTCATTACAAAACTCCTATCTAATAGATTTTCAAATAACTAAAAAAAGTCTCCAGAGCAAGGATTGTTGAAAATAATGCTCTGGAGACTTGAGTTGTCTTATTTAATAAAAAGAAAACATTTGATTGCATTTGGGCTAAAAATTCTTATCTTAACTTTCAATAAACAAAATTTCTCTTTATTATATAGTTTCAATCTTATTCCTTCTTCCACATTTTGTCAATAGTGAAATCAACTGGAATTACTATTTGACAGTTAGCAAAAGGAATAGGAAATTCCATTGCCCATTTGACTATTTCACATATTTCATCTACTTTTTCCTTCTTTACTTCTAATAATAGAGCATCATGTATTGTTAGGAGAAATCTACAATAAGGAATTAAATCTTTTTCTACTAACTTTTTCTTTAGTCTAATAAGACCTATCATTAATGCATCTGCTACTGTTGATTGAGGATAAAAATTAACTATTTCCTTAACTCTATGAGAATATTCAGGATTTAGCTTTCTTTTTCCTGTAAATTTATCTTCATAAAATTTTCTTACTTTTTGAACTCTTCTCATTCTCCCAAAAACATTTACAAATTTAGCTTCCTTTCCTTCTTCTACTTTATCATATTGAGAAATTAAAACATTGAAAAAGTATTTTATCTCTGGCTTGTCCTGAAACCATCTATCTATAAAATTTTGAGCTTCTTTTATTGAAGTTTTGAGTTTTTGAGACAGTTTAAAAGGAGTAATTAAATAAGCAACAGAAAAATTAATTGTTTTGGCTGTTGTCCTCTCTTCTACAGATATGTCTTCAGGATCTTTATCAAATATTAATGATGCTGTTAAAGTATGAAAATCAATTCCACTATTAAATGCTTCTATCATACCTTTGCAATTACTATAACCAGCAAGCATTCTTAAATCTGCCATAGAATAATCTGCACTTACTATTAACCAGCCTTCTTCTGCTTGAACCATATTTCTATATAAATTATCTCTTGGAATTCCATGAAAAGCAGGATTAGATGTTGATAATCTCCCTGTTTCAGTTCCAGCAATATTAATATTGCAAGATAGTCTGACAATATCTTCAGTTTCTGTTTGTTTTAATCTATAATTATAATTTTCAAGAAATAAAACATAAGTAGTATAATTCTTCAACAATTTTCTATATTCAAGCAATTTTTGGGCTATTTCTACTCCATTTTCCGCTAAAATCTTTAGAGCTTCTTCATCATAAGAAGGATTTCCTTTAGGAGTTTTCTTTGGAGAATCTATTCCCAATTCTTTAAATAATTTGGAAATCTGCTGAGGAGAATTCCAATTTATCATCTTCCCAGCTAATTTACTTAATTCATTCTGTTTTTCCTTCATTTTATATTGAACTTCTTCTTTTAAGTTTTCCACATAGCTTCTTGAAAAAGGTAATCCATTCTTTTCCATTTCAAAAAGAATTCTATAATGTTCCATTTCTAATTCTTTAAGCTTCTCTATCTGAAAGTAAGTATAGTAAGGAGTTATGTAAGGTTTATTTAGCTTTTTGTGTTCTTCTATTAGTTTATTGACCTTATTGGATAAATTTTTTTGCCATAAATCTAATTGCTTTATTCTTCTGTCTAACTCTTTCCAGAGATAATAATTGGAGCAGCAATCATAAGCACAATATCTATACAAATCATTAAAATCAACATAATGATACCACTTTTCTTTCTTTGATACAAAAACTTCTTTCATTTCTTTGTAATAGTTTGAAAAAGGGGTATAAAGAGTAATTAATGTTTTCAAATCATGTGGTGGAGTTTCCTTTAATAAATGATGATAAACTAATGTATCAGCATAAACTTTATCCATCACATCTACTTCTAAATCTCTTAACAGAACCAATGCATCAAACTTAAAATTGTGTCCTATTATCTTTAATTTCTCATAAGAAAATAATCTTCTTAATTCTTCTATTACTTTTTCTTGAATTCCTTCTATAAAGAAATTAATAATCTGTCTTTTTAATGCTTCATAATGTCTCAAAGGAATAATAAATGCTTTCTTTTCTGATAGAGCTATTCCAATACAGAATATCTTGTTATTAGGATCATGAACATCTTTACTAAAAGTTTCTAAATCTACTACTGCATAAACTTCTTCTTTACTATTTACTATACTGTCAACAAAATCTTTCACTTTTTCATAGGTATTTAAAATTTCATACTCTATTGTTATATCTCCTTCTTTCAGAAAAGTGCTTAAGTCTTTCTTGAATTCTGGCTCATAATTTGGATTTCTCAAAATGTAAGAAGGATGATATGTCATACATACTTTTACTTTTTTCTTTTCTCCTAAAATAGGACTTTCAATTTCTACGATTTTTCCTCTTTCAAATTCTTCTTTTATCTTTCCTAATAATGCATACTGAACTCCTAAAAATGCAATCCTTCCTAAACAGATTATCATATTTGGTTTAATTAAGTTTATTTCTCTTCTTAAAATAGAAATAGAACATATCTTTATCATACTTTGAGTTATCTCATCTGTTTCTCCATAACATTTAACTGCATTTGTTATATAAAAGTCTTCTCTTTTATATCCTAAATCTTTCAAAACTTCTTCTAACTTCTTTCCTGAAGGACCTATAAAAGGTCTATCAGCTTCATCTTCCTGAATGCCTGGGTTTTGGGCTGTAATCATTATACTTTTATCTTTATTCCCTTCACTTCTTACACATGGAGTTTTTACTTTTGAATATAACTTCATACAAGGTAAATTTTCAAAATCTCCATTTCCATATTTCTCTATTATCCTATAGCAAAACTCATCAAAAGGATTTAATACTGGACACCATTCTTTTACATTTACATAATCTGCCATTACAAACTCCTTTGCTTATTTTTTATCTTTACACTACTCTATCAAACTGAACATAACCTTAACCCTATACTACAAAGCATAACTTTAACTTTACTTTCAGAACAAGAGAAAACATTGCTTTAATTAACATTGCACAACCTTTACTGCACAAAACAATGCTTATCCTCTACACTACAAAACATCTTCTAACTTTACCATTACTAATCTTTACTTAACAGTTCCAAAACATTAATATGCAAAACAGCTCCAAAACAAGATCCAACTGGACGAAACAAAACCATTACTAAACATCAGGTTACTTAACCTAACCTCAACAATACAAGTCTATATATAACATAACCTCAACATTACCAATCTTAACATAACCACAACGATACAAGATAATAGTTTTCCTTTGCAAAACTCTTCGTTTCATTACATAACAAAACCAAAACTCTGCGACACATTTCTCCACTTCTCCATAACAGTACTCATTCAACTCATAACATTTCTAAACCAATACCTAACACTCCTGCACACAACCTTTACCTTATCAAAACTTCACTCCTCTAATCAAAACTTTACCTTTGCTTCACTAAACAATAATTCCCAAAACAAAATCCTTCCATCACTTCTCATTTGCCTTTTTCACTTTTATCTTCTTTTTCTTCACTTCATTATTGTTTTCTTCGTTTTCACTCTTATTCTCAACTTTTTCCTTCTCCTCTTCTATTTCTTCAGTCTGAGAAATAAGCTCCCATTTAAATCTACCAAATCCAGCACTCCTCCATTGACTTATTCCAGAATAAAGTCCATACTCCAACATCTTCTTCAATTTCTTCAGATTTATTTCTCTATTCTTAATCAACACAATTCTAATTTCATCTGTTATAACAGGATTATCTTCCGATGCTTCAATTCTCTCAGATGATACCAAAGAAGTTCTCTCACCCTTTGGAGTCATTGCCCTTATTGGACGAATATACTCATCTTTATGTTTCTTAAGAACATTTCCATTTCTATACAAATAAATTTTGTTAGGAAATATAAAAACATATCTGTCAATCTTCGCTCTTGGATTTGGTAAGTTAATTTGCTCCTTTAAAGCTTGAGCAGCAGCTTTAAGAAATCCCTTAACCATAAAATTTGGTAAATAAATTCCTTTATTATCTTTTCTGAAATAAGTTATCTGTGTTATTTCATTATTCTTTTCTTTCTCTTCGGAAGACTTTGATACCTTATAGTCTTCTTTAGTATAAGCTTCGGTCGATAATCTTTCTGTTTCTTTTTCCAACTTCTTTGCATCCTTTAAAGCTTTCTTTCCAATCATTTTAAAGAAATCTAATTTCAATAATTCTGGACTTGGAGCTGTCCCAAGTATGTCAGAAATAAAACTTAACCTTACTACTAACTCTAATGTTTCTATCATCTTGTCCCCTCCTTTCTTGTGTTTTTATGCTCTTATTCCCTTTTGTCTTAAATATTCTATAATTTTCTTTCTTTGACGATGTGGAACAGCTATCCAATCACATTCTTCTTCTCCTAGCCTTACTTCCTTTCCACATCTTAAACATCTGAATACATCCCCTTTCTTTCTCTTTTTAAATCTCTTAGAAAGATAAAAAATATGAAGAGGTCTTAGTTTAGGAAAAGGACATCCACTATTATGTCTTGTAACACAATTAAAATGACTATGCATCTTTCCTGAACTATCCCACCAAGGAAAATGATACAAATGCCAACAAGGTCTGCAAGGACAACATTCATCAGGAGCATCAATCCACTGTCCTTTATAATCTTTTTCAGAATATAACCTATTTCTAACCATTACCATCCCTTTATTGCCTCCTTACTTCTTTTTCTTATTATTATACCATACTTTTCATTTTCTTCAATATTTTTTCATATAAAATTATCATAAATTTTTTTCTTATTATCATCTTTTGAAGTTTGGTATTTTATACTATATTTCATATCTTACGGAGTAAGGGATATGAAATATTAAAAAGGATTTGAAGCAGTTATTTAAAGAAAGAAAAAGTATTAGATTCATATGTTATACTTTTGATATTGATTATAAGAAGGATAGAGGATATAAAGTATAGAGAAAGAGGTTTTAAGGTAGTTATTAATAGAAGAAATTAAGATAGATTTTTCTAAATTCATTTAGTAGGATTTCTTTTCTTTTTACTTACTATTTTTGGAATATAAGTTTCTTTTTTCTTATTTTGATTTTTATTTTATTTTTTATTCTATTTGTTTTTTACTTTTTGTTTGAATTTAAGAAATTTTTCTTTTTTAATTCATTCGAAATTTTAAAGGTAAAATTTCTCATTAATTTGTTTTGTTTTTTGATTTTTGGTTAAGGAACTATTATTGGAATAGAGATTTTTTAGATTTTTGCTATTGCTATAGTATTATTTTGGTGGGTTTATTTTAAGTTTAATTTTCTTTTGATATTAATGCTGATAGTATTCCTACGAATATTGCAACGAGCATTGCAAGGGCAGGTTTGCTTTTCAGTATTGCAATTGTTAGCAGAGAGATGGAATATGCATAAAGGATTAATAGAAATGTTTTCATGAGATTGTCACCATTCTGTTATTACTTTAACTTTATAACCTTTCTTTCTCATTTCTTCTTCTATATACCTCTGTAATGCATAAGCATCAGGAGCAGCTTCACTGACATAAACTACATAAGCTTTTTCTACATGGCAACAGCTTAAATCCCCCCAATTGACAGAAGAACCATAAAGCTGCAATTCCTTTAGCTTTTTGATATTAATAGTTCCATCTGAATTGTATAAGCTTTTAATTAGATTATTTACTTCTTGATAAATTTTGTCTTCTGTTTTCATTTTACTTTTTATTTTATCATAAAAATTTAAAATTTCAACTTTTTAGTGTTGACAAAATAATAAAATCATGATATAATAATAGAAATGTTTCGGGATAGTAATACTACAACGATTGATCCAATGTATGAATATAATCCAGAGTTTTTCTACTGGGCTAAAGCATTGGAATGGGTTTTAATAAGATATATGTCTTCTTATGTTTATAAAAACTATTTTGTGAAGGAGAAAGATAAACATGAGCATAATAAAGGCAATACTCAATGAGCTGAAAGGTTCAAGAGAAAAAGGTATAAAGATTGATATTACTGTTGAACTTGATCTTAAAGAACTTTTGCTTAGTTCGGGTTTTATTCAACTAAAGTATTTAAAAGATATACTGGAAATATGTAAAGCAATTAGAAAATGGATGGAATCTCAAAAAGTAAGTTCTGAAAATGCGATTTATTGCAAAATAATTAAATTGCAAAATATTATTCAGGAAATTTGTTATGAAGTAGAAAAAGGTAAAAAGGAGCAATAAAATGTCAATGCAAAGCATTCTCATAGGAGAAAATGATAGATGGAAAATCCGTAAATCTTTGCAGGATGAAAGCTATGCTCTTACTTATGCTCTGGGAAGAGTTACAATTTATCTCATGAATGAAACTGAAAAGGAATACTTTGTCCAACAGCTAAAACAGGCAAAGGAAAGCTGGGATAAGTATAAGCAAATGGATTGCTGGATCTCAAATCAGTATGTCCAAGTTCTTCTTTTAAGAGAAGATTTGGATTTTCTTATTAATGTTTTAACTCAAAAAACAGAAGAAACAATAATTCAATAGTTTAATAAGTTGAAAGGAGAAAATGAATGGAAATACTACCTTATCTGCAAAGTATTATTACAATCTTATCAATTATAACAGGAAGCTTTGCAATAGCTCAAATAAGATTGCTTCTTAAAAGAAAAACAGCAAAGGATATAAGCCTTATCTATCAAAGTGCAGTTTGGCTGAATGCAACATTTTGCTTTATTGTATTTACTTTGATTGGAATGAAAATTGGCTTTGATAAAATATATGGAAATATCTTCTGCTCTCTGGAATGCTTTGTTTTGGTAGGAACTATAGTGTTTTTGATTTGTTATTATAGATGGAAAGAAAAAAGAGAAAGGAGGTCTAAAAATGATGCAGCAGCAGATAACTCAAATCAAGACTTTACCATTTGATCATGATGCTAATGATTTCTGGCAAGCAATAGGGATTACAAATAAGGAACTTTCTGAAGCAATACTTAAACCTGAAGAATTTTACTCTTTGAATGAAATAGATAGAAAGTTGAGGATTCTTTCTACTCTTATTTTTACGGTAGTAAAAGGAATAATAAAGCTGTTGGATGGAAATGTTTTATCAGTTCTTTTTGTATTGATTTGTGATTTTAATAAGAAAAGTTCTGAAGTAATGGAAATTATTGAAAGAAATTTGATTATATATGCAAAAAATGAAAATAAATCTTTGGAAGATTTTAATAAGTTTCTAAATGTTCTTTTTGAAAAAATGAATTCAATTTGTTTATCTCAATATTGTTACTACAAGAATATTGAAAAGTTTTATAACTAATAAGAAGGAGGTGATTTATTTTCTATGTCTTTAACTACAAAAGTAACTGCTCTTACAAAATTGCTTGGAAGAAAATGCTCAGTAAAACTGCAAAGTGGGTATGATTTTGTAGATAAATTGATAGCAATAGAAACAGAAAAAGAAGGAGCTTTTCTTATCTTTGAAAAAGCTCCAGTAAGATATAATTTCAAAGAAATTTCAAGCATTGAAAAATATACAGAAGAATAGAAGAGAGATAAATTGAATATTCCAGAAAGAAAAGAGAACTTAATAGAATTAAGCTATATTGAATTGTGCAGAAAAAGAGTTATTGATAATATTGCCATCAGTGCCAGATTATTCAAATATTTAAAAAGAAAGGGTTGGAAAGTAAAATTAATTACTCTTAGTTTTAATGACTGGGATAGCTATGCAGATTTTATAAAAGAGATTGGTGGAATTTCAGGTTTTATTAAACACTTAAGAGATTATCTTGATTATCATTATAGAAATGTTCAATATGAATATTTCACTTATGCAGAATTTCAGCAAAGACAGGTAATTCACTGGCATATTTACATTGCAAGCAATAAATATATACATTTTGAAAATTTAGGAATGAAAAATTTCTTTACTAAAGATTTCAAATATGGATATATTCACATAAAGAATCTGGAAGGTATCAATATCGGCTATATGATAAAGAAGTCTCAGAAAAGCTTTGAAGCAATTTCCTTTTTCAAAGAATGGAGCTGGAAACAAGGAATTAAGAAAGTAAAAATGTTTATCCGTTCAATTGGATTAAAGCAAAAATTTAAAGACAAATTTGATTTACTAAAGATAAAAAGCAGATTACTGAGAAATACTTTGGGAAGAATTGCAAAGAGATGGGAAAAGTTAGGAAATGAGTATATCTTTTACTTGAAACATGGTATCAGAATAATAGTGAATGCATACTGGAGATATTATTATGGAAGATTACTATTCATAAATGCTAAGGTTTCATTGCAATCTCCTTTAAGCAATAAGCCTTCTGTTATGAAGTTTATGAATTTTTCTCAATATGAAAAGTTCATTTTGTATTTGTATAATAAATTTAAGAAGTAAGCTTGATTAAAATTTATTTTGTGATATAATAATAAGAAGATGACACTAAGAGAGATTTTAGGTTCAGAATTATGTAAAGAGATGTTAGAATATTTGAAGGATATTCATAATAAACTGCTTTCAGTTGAAATTAATAGTAAAGATATAGCTTGTCAGTTGGAATGGAATGTTGTTAGGGATATTTTAGAAAAGAAGATGAAAGAATTAAAAAATAAAGAAGAATGCTGGAGTTTGCAACTTTTAAGAGCAGACTTATTAGGTCTGATTTTAGAAATGGATAAGGTTGTAAGTTCTATTGAAGAGTTAAATAGGAAAATCAAATTTATGATAGACAGATTTGAGAAAACAAAATTATGAAAAGAAGATTAAAAGAGAAGAAAGATAAAGAAAAGATAGAAAGTGAGAAAATAAGTCAAGAAAGTTTATTTAAAGGAGGTTAAAAAATGAGAAATATATTGGGAGTATTGGAATTTGTAAAGAAAGAAGATCCATTTGGAGTTACACTTGATGATCCTCTTTATTTTATGACTTGGGAAGAAGCTCTTTCTACAGGCTTATTAAGAGAAGAATATGTTCAAAAAGTCAAAAAAGGAGAAGAAAAGTGGGAATATTTTCCTTACACTCCAGAAAATGTGATAGAGAGAATGAAAGAGTATATGGAATTTGCATGGAATAAAGCTAATGATTGTCGAGGTTTATCAGCTTGGCGTTCACTTCAACATTATAGAAATTGGTTTTATATGTTTGGAGATGAAGATATGGATATGTTAGTAGAAGAAATGAAAAATTATGAATATTATGGCAAGCCTTGGCTTGCGATTATTTGTGAGATATTGAATATTGATTGGGGAAAATTAGATGATGGGTATTGGGGTAATAGTGAAGATACTTTGGAGAGGGTATCAAAGGAATGGAAATGGAAAATTGTAAATGAATATGGAAAAAGAATACCTTTTATACAAATAAAAAGGAAGATTAAAGAATTAATGAAGAATGAAAAATAAAAGGAGAAATTCAATCTTGACAAGTTTCAGTTTTATGATATAATAATAAGAAAATGGAAAAAGTTTTAATATCACAAAGTCAAAATTCAAGAACTTATGCAGTTAAGATAAATGAAAATATGGTTCAGATAATAGAGGAATTTTGGCAGCCAGGAAGTAGTTTTTGTACATTTTTCAATAGCAAGATAATTCTTAGAGAAGAATATGAAGCTTTAAAGAAATTATTTGAAGGAGACAAAAATGAAAGAAGTTATCGTAAATAAAGAAAGTGATTATAGAATTAGAGTTGTACAATTAGAAGAAAATTCAGTTCTTATAACAAAAGAGTTTTGGGATAAGCATCTCAATAAATGGGTAGATTTTTCAAGTAAAATGATAACAAGAGAAGAATATGAAGGAATGAAGAAAATTTTTGAAGGAAAGTAAAAATGAAAGAAAATTATTTAAGATTATTACAAAAATCCTTTCTTAATCAAATGAAATTTAATGATCTGCTTTTTAATGATTATGATTGGAAAAAGAATGAAAATCCTTTCTGGAATAGAATAGTTTATGGAACAGTTTCAGAAATTGTTTTGCTTCTATATAAAGGAATTAATGATGAAAATCTTTTAGAAGTAAAAGATAGATTAGTGAAAGCTTGGGCTTTTTTGATTGGATGGATTTTACAAGAAGAACATTTTGTAGCAAGAAGAAGTTTGGAAGAGATTGCTCGTAGAATTCTGTATGTTTATGAAGAAAATAAGAAAGCATTATCAGAAAGAATTACTTTAGAAAATGTTCTTGATTGTATTGATAAGATAGTTTCAGCTTGTGCAAAATTGGATTTATATAGGACTGTTAAAGATTTCTGTCAGTTATTATTAATGATTAAGTTTGATTTGGAACAGCTTTGTAAATATCATAACTCTTATGTTAAAGCTATACTAACAAAGTTCCAAAAAGAACAAAAAGAAAAAGGAGGTAAATGAAATGATTAATGGTAAGTTTGATGAAAAAGTATTAGATGCTTTTTTAGAGCAATATCAGGAATTTATAAAATCAGTTAGATTAGGAGAATTCAATTTAGATGATTTGATAAGAGATTATCCTTCAAGAAAAGCAAGATATGCCTTAGCTCTTGAAAGAATGCGTTCCAAATTAGCAGAATTAAAGTTGCAACAGAAAGAGACTTATTATAGATTATATAGAAAATATAAACAGGATGCAGTAGAGAAAGGATTGAAGATTACGGAAGAAGGAGTGAAAAGTTTAATTTATACAGATGAAGAATATATTGAAGCTTCTAAAAAAGTTTTAGAAGCTGAGGAAAAAGTAGGAATTTTGCAAGCTTGTAAAGAAGCTTTGGAAGATCAAGGTAGGATGTTATTTTTGCTTTATGAGAATCCAGAAAATAAACTTTAAGGAGATGTAGGATGATTCTATTAGATGAAGAAGCTAAAAGAAGAAAGGAAGAAATAGATGGAGAATTTGAGGATTTAGTTCAGTTAGGAGAGTATAAACCTCATTTAGTAGAAGCAGTTAGGAGATTAGAAGAAGAAAGACATTGGGTAGTAGGCATTTCTTTTGAAAATAGATTTATCATTTTAAATACTTTTAAGAAGATATTTTATAAAATAGATTTTCTTAAAACTTCTTATTTAACTCTTATAAGATTACCTCTATCAATAGCCCCAACTTTAGAGGAAGTGCAGAATGAGTTTGATCTTCATAGAAAAAAGAAAGGAGGAGATTTATTTTCAGAGAGTTTTAAGCAAAAGTATGCTATTGATACTTCTTATAGTTATATTATTTCTTTTGAAAATATGCCAGAAGAAGAAGTATTTATATTCTTTTTAGAGGCAGATAAAAGAAAATGTTTTAATAAAGATAAAATACTTGATTATTGGTTAAGTTTTATTAGAGAAAAGAAATGAAAGAATGTATAAAAACTTTAAGAAAAGTTGAAGAAGAATTATCAAGAGAAATTGAGCCAGAAGTGAAACAAATTGCAGCTAAATTTGAGAGAACAATCCAAAAACTTAAATTTGATAGTGAAAATGATGAACTTTATATCATAGAGTTTTTACTTAATAGGTTGATAGATATTACAAGATTGAGTGTATTTCTTGAAATTTGGTTAAGAAAAGATAGAAAGTCTTGACATTTCTTATTTTTATGATATAATAATAGAAAATAAAGCTAACTGAAAGGAGGGACTTGAGATATGCCAAAGGTAAACCCTAAGTTTGAGAAATTTGTCAATATGTCAAAGGAAGAGATTGAGGAATACCTTAAGGATTTCAAACCTTATTTTGAAAGTAAAAGGCATAAATACTTCGTTAACATAAATGGAATTATGTTTCCAATAGTTCAAGTAGTTGCTCTTGTTTGTGGTTTGTCTCCATTAGAGATAAGTTCAGGACAAGCATATTCTTTAGTGAAAAGAAAAGGATTTGAGATTATAGAAAGAGGAAAAGAAGAAGAGTAATCATGACAAGAAAAGAAATTTTTGAAGAAGTTTATAATTCTTTTGTGAAAGAGTTTGTATTTTGCTTGCCTGATAATTTAATAAAATCTTCTGAAAATGAAATCTTGAAACAGAAAATTTATGAATTGCTACAAAGAGTTGCAAAAGGATATAATAGACAAGATTTAAATGAATTCAAAGATAAAAAAGAACTATTAAAAGAGATAGTTTTTCAGACTATTGTTGTTTATACTTTCTTTCTTATATCTATTCCAGAGCTTGCTAACTATTTGGAGATTAGAAATTCAAAGTTGATTAAGGATATAGAACAAAAATTTTTGCATTAAATAAAAAACCAAAGAAAGGAGGTAAAAGGCTATGAATTCAGAAATAGTAAACTATTATTCACCAAATTTTGATTTAACAGAGAAAGAAGTAGCTCAAAGAACTGCTCCATCTTATTGTAAAGTTCCTATTTGGACACCAAAGGAAGGTCAAAACTTGATTAGAATACTTCCACCCTGGAATGAAAAAGGGCTTGTTTTCAAAGTTTTAGCATTGCATTGGTTTGGTTCTAAAAATAATAGAGTTGCTACATTATGTTTAAGACAATTTCAGAAAAGATGTTATATTTGTGAGATTATTCAGAAGCTTTTAGCAGCAGAAGTTTTGACTAAAGAAACTGCAAGAGTTTATTATGCTGTAAAAAGAGCTTTCTGCAATGGATTAGATTTAAAAGAGCTTGATAAAGGAGTTCAAATAATGAGTTTACCTATTAAGAAAGTAGTTCAATCTTTAATCAATTATGCAAAAGATCCTGAATATGGAGATTTTACTCATCCTGAAAATGGTTATGATATAAAGATAGAAAAGGAAACAGCAGGATTATATCCAGATTATAATGTAATTCCAGCAAGAAAATCATCTCCTCTTCCAGATAGAAGGTACTTGAAAGAGTTATACAATTTAGATGATTTTGAGAATATTTGGATAGTTCATTCTTATGATGAACAGAAAGAGTTATGGAATATTTATGCTGATGTTATTAGAACTGAAGAAGAAGAAAGTGATGAAATGGGAGAGCCTAAATTACCAGAAGATATTCCATTAGAAGTTGGAAAGAAAGAAGTTGATTTAGGAGTCTAAAATTTAGTAAGAAAAAGAAAGAAGAAATGGATTTCAATAAATTGTTAGATGAAATGAAGTCAAAGTATAAAGATGAAGTGATATTAGGGCTTGCTGAAGAAGAAACATTTGAAGTTAAATGTATTCCAACTGATTTAATTGGGGTAGATTATGTGATTGGGAGACCAGGAATTCCTGCATGGAGAATAACTCAGATAGCAGGTTTTGAAGACAGTGGTAAAAGCTTACTTGCTCAACAGTTTCTTATATCATTTCAAAGAAGATATGAAAATGGAATTCCAGTTCTATTTAATACTGAGTATGCATTTGATAAAGATTTCTTTGTTAAGTTAGGCGGAGATATTAAAAGATTACTTATTTTTACCCCTAAAACAGTAGAAGGAGTTTTTGAAATTTTTGAAGATTTAGTAAAGACAGTAAGAAAGAAATATGGAAAAGAACCACATATTTTAGCAGTTATTGATTCTTTAAGTGCTGCTGTTGAGTATGAAATAGAGAAAGGAGAATATCAACCTGGAGTTCATGCAAGAGTATTATCTCATATTTTTAGGAAAGTAAGAAGTCAATTATACGATTGGAATGCAACATTGGTTTATATTTCTCAAAATAAAGAAAAGATTTCTATGCTTCCTTTTGGTGGAGGAGTTGCAAGATTAGGTGGGCATGCAGTTGAATTTGCTCCAGTTCTTACTTTAGAGATAAAAAGGATAAAAGAAGAAAAAGATGATAATGGAGATATTTCTTTTATATATTTCAGATTGAAAGCAACAAAAAACCATGTAGCAATTCCTTTTAGAGAGCTTGATTTATTATTTGATATGGAAACTTTGAGATTCAGAAATAGTTTTAACATTTTACATTTCTTAGTGAAAAAAGGTATGATTGAAGATAAAGGAAAAGGTTGGTATGAGTATCAGAATAAGAAATATAGAAAGAAAGAATTAATGCAAGTTCTTGAAGAAGATAAAGAAATTGAGACTTCTCTAAGAAAGGAATTAAATATTGATTTGAGTAAAGAAAATCTTTTATAAAAGAATGAATATGAATGAAGTGAATGTGAATAAGGAATTGGATAGATTAGCAAGGAGATTAAGTATGTATGAAGTTTGGAGTAATTTGAAAGAGCTTATAAGAAACTTAAAAATTGTAGAGTTAGTTTTAGAGAATAATAATATTAGTAAAGAAGATAAGAAAAAGATTATTCAAGTAGTTTTGGAAAAGTTTCCTGATAGGTATATAGAATTTTTGAAAGAACTTTCTGAATTTTTGGAGTGAAAATGATTAACTTTGAAGATTTGAAAGGTAAATTGGGCAGATATTGTATTGTTGTTTTTAAAGATGGATTTACTTTTGTAGATAGATTAATAGGATGGGAGACTAATAAAGAAGGTTTATTTTTACTATTTGAAGAAATGGGTTGGATTGATGCAGAAGTAGTTGCAAGTATTAGAGATGGATCAGAAGTATAATTGAGAAATAGTAATGTTGATTTCAGGAATAGATATAGGAAAGAAAGGAGCAATTGCATTTATTAATTCAAAAACATTAAGAGCTGAAGTTTATGCAATGCCAGATGATTTTTCAGAAGTTATTTCTCTTTTTGAAAAGAAACTTCAGGAAAATATTTTGATCACATTGGTAGAGAAACAGCAAGCATTTCCAAAACAGGGAGTTGTTTCTACATTCAAGTTGGGTGTTCAATATGGAATGATTTTAGGAATTCTTAAAACTTTAAGAATTCCTTATGAAGAAATTACTGCCAAGAAATGGCAAAAGGTTATGTTAGGAAATTATGGAAAGAAAACAAGAAAGGAAATAAAGCAATTATCTTTAGAAAAAGCTAAAAGTCTTTTTCCTTATCTTGATATTGGCAAACATGATGGAAAAGCAGATGCATTATTGATTGCTGAATATGGGAGAAGGGTTTTATTATCTAACAGTAAATGAATAAAGTTCCTCCTATTAATGTAGAAGATAAGGAATTATGGTTAGAGATAAATACATTTCAGTGTAAGTATGGAAGATTTTCTCCTGAAGCTTGTGAAAAATTAAGAGAAAGGGCAGAACAATTATCTTCTGCTAAAAAGATAGATGATAAAACTTATTTGACTAAACCTATCTGTTGTAAAAGTTGCAAAGAGTGGAAGAAGCTTTCTGAAGAAGTTTATGAAAAGAGAAGAAAATATTTAGAGCAGTTGAGAACTCAAAATGAGAAGAAAGTTAAAAAAATGTAAAAATAATTATTTGTTCTTTATGCGGAAAAGAGAAAAGACTTTATGCAAGAGGACTTTGTGCTGCTTGTTATGATAAGGTTTATAGAAAAAACAGAAAAAAGAAGAAAAAGAAAAAATGATAAATTTTGCAGAGTTAAATAATCAGATAAAGAAAAATATAAAGAAGCAAGATTTTAGTTTTGAAGTTAAAAAGCTACTCTGTAAATATTTCAGTATTTCATTGAAAGATATAGAAGAAGAAAAAGGGTTTATAAAGTTGAATAAACACTTTGAAAGATTTCCGGTTTATTTGGCAGTAAAGAAAAGTGAGAAATTTAATTTACAAACTGTTTTCAATAATCCAGAAAAGAATGTTTTGTTAAGATGGTGGATTGGTTTTGCTGATAAATTAGAAAATGAAAGAGAAAGATTAAAACTTGTATTAGTTTTTACAAAGGATTACTTTCCAATTTTGTGTTTGATGTTAATGAAAACTTTCAAAGAGATATTGCTTTCAGTAAAGACAAGAAAGTGTATTAAGACAATTATTACATTTGAAAGTGAAATTGCAGATGAGATTTTTATCATTTGTAAGTTTGAAGATTTGTTAAAAGAAAAAGCTTTAGAGTTGAGTTTATTGTAGAAAGAGTGATTATGGAAGTTTTAGCTAAGTTCTTTTCAATTATTGCAATTGTTTTATTTGCTATATCATCTATTACTTCTTTTTATACATTTGGGAAGGAAAGTAGGGTATTTTATCAGATAGTAGAGAAAACTTTTATTGGATTTGGAATATGTTTAGTATTGGCTGTAATATTTGGAGTTCTTAGTTGCTTGCTTGGAAATGGTTAAAAGTTTATGATGATGAATATAGTTAGAATTAAATCTAATTTAGATAACTTTATTTATAAAAGATTACCTTTGTTTTATGATACAGAAGGTTTTATTTGTTTAATTATGTTTAGAAGAAAGTGGTTAATAAAGCAATTTCCAGAAAAGGAATTAGAATTTAGACATTTGTTCAATAGTGATGAAATGTGTATAGAAAAGTTCGTTTTATCTGGGGATATATTTGAATTTTCCAATAAGATTATTACAAAATTGTCTGTATTGACTGAAGATTTTGCTAAGGAAAAAGTATTTAAAGGTATGAAATACAATGTTGCTCTTTTGTATAAGGAATATAAAAATGCTTTTTCTATTTTGATAACTTATGAACCAAGAGATTTATTTAAAGCAGCCAGAATGATGGTTACTGAATATGTAAGAAAGTTAATTAGTGGAGATTTTACAGAAAGAGATATACAACATTTAGATTATGAATGGTATAAGTTTGTACATAAATCAAAAAGAAAGAATGGAAATAAAAAGTTTGTTTTAGTAGATATTGATTACAATAGTAAACTTGAGAATGAAGAAAATTTCTATTATAATGATATTTTAAATAGGTTTATAAAACTTTTGCAGAGTTTCTTATTAAACTTGGATATAATAGATAATTTGAAGTATGCTTGCACTACTCCTTCAAAAGGTATGCATTTACTTTTTGAAATAGATGAAAAAGTTGGTAAAAATATTTTCAAAGAAAGATGTAATTTTGTGTCGAATGTTAAGTCTTTTGGGGAGCAAGTTAAATTTGGTATTGAAGAAGTAGAAATAAAAACTGGGCAATGTTTAACTCATATTCCTGCTGGAATAAATGATTATGTTAGAGATATAACGAGTTATTTAAAAGCATAGTAAAGAAAGGTATGGAAAATGCTAACAAAAAACAATTATGAAACTTATCTAAAAGAAAAAAGAAAATATTATGCTGAATTGTTATATGAAAGAATGAATAAAGAGAGCCTAAAAAAAGATTTGATTTTCAGTTATTTAGGAGCAAGAATTTGCTATTATTCAGATTATCCTATCAGAATTCTATTTGAAGAAAAATTTTTAGATAAAGAAAAGAGAACTCAATTTTTACTTAATTTGTATGAGAAAAAACATTTCAGTATATTTGCTCATACTCCAATTGTTGTTAATTTATCAGATATTAATGTAGAAACAAGAGAAAGAATTTTCAAATATTTCTTTAAAGTATTTCCAATAGATGAATTTATAGCAATATTTACTTTGAGACATTTTGCAGAAAACTTACCAGAAGAAAAGTTTAGAAAGTTAATTGATATAGAGCTTTATGATTGGAGAAAGGATAATGATTTCATGAAATCATTTGAGTTAAAATCTAATATTGTTATTGAATTAAGTGAATTTAATGCAAGGTATTTACAATCAAAGCTTTTTATCTTTAATAGTAGTATTCCAGAATGGAAAGTAGTTTTAGCTTATAATATTAGTAGAGTATGTTCTCATCAATGGGTAAGACATACTTCTATCAATTTCAATCAGAGAAGTCATAGATATACTGATGTAGATGCTTTCTGCTTGCCTTATAGATTTCAGGAAGATTATGATTTATTTAATCGTATTTATATGGACTTTCAGGATTTGTATGGTTTATATACAAGCTTAAAAGTTAGAGAAAAATTTAGGAAAGAAGAATTAAGATTTCTAATGCCGCAAGGAACTGCAACTACTTTGATTGCTTCTGCTCCAATATTTGTATGGAAAGATTTTGTAGAAAAAAGATGTATTTTACAAGCTCAAGAAGAAATAAGAGAAATAGCAAAAATCTTAAAACAAGCATTATTTAATGAAAAGACTTAATCTGAAGAAATTAGTTAAAAAATTTGGACAATATAAAGAAGTTCCAAGTCATGATGATGAAATAAGATTTTGCTGTCCTTATTGTGTTCAAATAGGAAAACCTCCAGACACAAAGTTTCATTTATATATCAATCTTACAAAAGGAGTTGGATATTGTTTCAGATGTGGAAAAATATTAAAGTTCGATAAAAACTTCAAAATAGAACATAGCTTTTATATTGATGGAATAAGTTTACCTAAGCCAATAAAAGGAAGTTCTTTAGACAAAATTCCAGAGAGTATTCCTGTTTTTGATAGTATAGGCTATCAATTTCTCTTAAACAAATTAGAAAAGATTTACTCAAAGGATTATATTGATAAGTTTATTCAGGAATATGAAATTAGTTTTTGTGTTGATAAAAGCTTTCCACATTTGTATCAAAGAATAATGATACCAGTTAAAGTTGAAAATGAGTTGGTAGGCTTTCAGTTTAGAGCAATATTTGGAGAAGAACCTAAATACTATACTTATAATTATAAAAGTAGAAATATGAAAGATTATGTTTTCAATTATGATAGAGTTAAGAATTCTGATGAAGTTTTTCTTTGCGAAGGAATATTTGATATATTGCCCTTTCCAGAAAAAGCAGTTGCCTGTTTCGGTAAGAGTTTAACAAAGCAACAGAAAAGACTAATAAAGAATACTTGGCAGAAGATTTATATTTGTTTAGATGCTGATGCAATTGATGATGCTTACAAGCTTGCTTATGATTTGATGAAAGAAGGAATAATGGATATAGGAATAGTTGAACTGCCAGAAGATAAAGATCCTTGTGAAATAGGTAAAGAGATTTATAATTTACCTATAAGATATGTTTCCATAGTAGATTTCTTACAAGAGAACGAAAATGAATTTGAGACTTTACTATGATCACTTTCCAGTCTTTATTCCATTTGGTCTATATTCTATTTTTAGTATTCAAAGAAAAGGAAATGAAATAAAATATTGTAGCAGTTGGGATTATTACTATTATAAAGTTAAAGATTCAGATTTTTATCTTCTTGATTTATCTTTAATTAAGCTTTTTGCATTTGATTTTGATTTGATAAGAAAAAAATTTGATTTTGGAAAATTAAAAGGAGAAATATGTTTTCTATCAGAAAAAGAAGTTAAAGAAAAAGATTTAGCGTTGAAAGAAGATTACAATAGAGCTTTCATTCTTGTAGAAGATATTTTAGGAAGATATTTTTCTGCAATTGTTTATTTTGTAATTAATAAAGATAAAATAATAAGAATTTTAGAAGAAGATTAGAAAAATGAGAAATGCAACGCAAATAAATGCAAATGTGCAGTATTTGTCATATTTTAATGATAACTTTCTTTATTTGCTAAATTATCAGGTTAATAAAGATAATCTTGAGATTTTAGCTGATTTTTTGAAAGGAAATGAATTATTTGTTTTATGGAGATTGCCTTTTTCAGATGATTGGTTTTCCTTTAGTGATGGTCAGCATAATGCAAGACTAACAATGGACAGAATATTTGGATTACCAAGACAAAAACTAAGAAATTTTAATAATCCTTATTTCTTACTGGAAATAGTTTATGATTTTGCTTCTAAAGAATTAAAAAATAAAGATGTTCTTTTTTTATATTCTTATGTTTATAATGCAAAGTTAGATGTTTTCTTTTCAGGATTAGGTTGGAAGGGAAATAAGATAGTTTTGGCTTGCAATGTTTTCTTTACTTCTCATATTGCCTCTTTTTTACAGTTTTGTAGAGATTTAGAATTGGATTTTAGTTTTCAAATAAAAGATAAGTTTTTGAGAGATAAAGTAGAAGTTTTAATAAGCTATTTCTTTTAAGGGTTATGAGTAATTGGAAAGATAAATTTCCAAAAGAAAACAGGTATTTTGAAGCCGACAATGGAATTTTATATTGTGCTAATGTTTTGGAAATATTACCTAAATTTCTTGATGAAAGTATAGATTGTATTATTACTTCACCTCCTTATTGGGGTTTAAGAGATTATCAGATAGAAGATCAAATTGGATTAGAATCTTCTTTAGAAGAATATCTTGAAAAACTTTTTAAAGTAATGAGAGAATTAAAAAGAATTTTAAAAAAGACAGGAGTAATATTTTGGAATCATGATGATTGTTATTCAGGTAGTGGGAAAGGTTATGGAAGTATAGATCCTAAATATCCTTCTGCAAAAAATACACGAAATAATATAAGACCGAATAGATTTAAAGTTAAAATTCCTCAAAAGTGTTTATGTCTTCAAAATTATCGCTTTATTTTAAAATGTGTTGATGAACTTGGATTAATTTTAAGAAATATAATTATTTGGTATAAGCCTAATCACATGCCTTCTTCAGTAAGGGATAGATTTACTAATGCTTATGAACCTATCTTTATGTTAGTTAAGAATAAGAAATATTGGTTTGATTTAGATGCAGTAAGAGTCCCACATAAACAAGTTTCAATTGAAAGAGCAATGAGAGGAGTTAGCTCAAGCCATAAGTATGCAAACTTGCCTGATTATGGAGGTGGAGGAGGTATTAATAAACCACGACCTAATATTAAATATTTAGAAAAGATAGGAACAGTTCAACATAGAGAAAGTATAGAGGGTATAGTTGCTCCTCTACATCCTCTTGGTAAAAATCCAGGAGATCTTTGGGAAATTCCAACTCAACCTTTTCCAGAATCTCATTTTGCTACTTTTTCAGAAAAATTAGTCGAACCAATGATAAAATGTGCTTGTCCTCAATGGATTTGTAAAAAATGTGGTTTTATAAGAGAAAGAATAATAGAGAAAAAATTAGTTGTTCACAAAGTATTTGAAGATAAAAGAAAAGCTTATCAAAATGTAATTTCTGGTTCTAAAGAGATGCCTGCAATTCCAAGAGCAAGAACTGGTTTAGAAGGGCATAATGAAATATATACTATTGGTTGGACTGATTGCGGTTGTAATGCTGGTTGGGAAAGTGGTATTGTATTAGATCCTTTTATGGGCAGTGGAACAGTTGCAGTAGTAGTAGAAAGATTAGGAAGAAGATGGATAGGAAAAGAAATTAATCCTGAATATTGTGAAATTGCAAAGAGAAGGATTTTAAAAGAAACAAGACAACTAAAATTAAACTTTAATCAATGAAACTTATCTATTTAACAGACAAAACAGAATATTTTAACAGATTTAAATTTACAGATTTCTTTGATTTATATCAGCCAAGAATTTCTTTTCTTGATATAAAGCATTACAATATACCTATTTCTAAATTACCGAGGTATCTAAGAAAGGAAAAAATAAGTGGAAAGTTATTTTATGTTTCTCCAGATAAAGCTTCTGAGCTGAATAAGGCTAAAAGAGAAGTTTATGCTCATTTTATTAATTCTCCGTTAGCTTTATTCAATATTCATACTTTCTTATGGGAATGCAAAGCTAAAGCTATTAGATTGGTATATCCTTCAGGTTTCAATGTAAGAAATTTTAGCAAAAGATGTAATCTTATAATGTATTGCACTAATTGTAATGCTCTATTCCATCTATATCATTATCCTATTTTGGAGAAATACTGCAATGAAATCAAGAAATATTATAACAATCCTAAAACTCTTCTTCTTTATCTAAAGAATGTAAACTTATCTTTCAGAGAATTAAGTTTAGGAATATTTGATACTTTGATTGAATTAGTAGAAAAAGAAATGAATATAAAAGAATATTTGATAGCAGTAAGACCTTCTTTTAATGTTGCCAAAGATAAAAAGGAAACTTTGTTTGATATTATATTCTTAAGTTTATTACCTTTTTATCAAGTTTCGGAGAATATTGCTGTTTCTCTTTATGTTCTTGTTGATAAAGTTTTAGAAAATTTTGGTAAAAAGTCTAATAAAGGTATTCTTTTTGATTTTGAATGCTATGAAGTTGATTACTATCTTTATGAAGTATTTGATATTATTACCTGCATGTTTTATAGAATTCCAGTTGAAATTTATTGGAGAAATGATATAAACCTTAATTACTATTCTTATTTGTTTTCTTATTTTGTAAATAAAGGAAAGTATTTTGATAATATTCAGCAATTCTTTTCAGTTAAAGCTTTGCTTAGAAGGATTTATGAAAAGATTTCATAGAAAGATAAGAATTTGTAAAAGTTTAAAATTTTCAGAATAATAATAAAAAGATATGACTTGGGAAAAGATTTCATTGATTTTATTTCAATTTGTAGCTCTTGGAATTTTTTCAGGGATTTTTATCTTTCTCTTACAAAGAGTTTTATTGAGGACAATAGAACCAAAACCTTTAAATAGTAACTACTTAACTCTGTCGGATTATAACAAATTAACAGATAGATTAAAGACAGAATTGGAACAAGAATACCGTTCTGATTTGAAACTGTTATCAACACGACTCGATTTCTTAGAGAACCGATTAGAAAAGATTGAAAATATATTGACAGAATTACAAAAAGAAATAAAAAGTCTAACTAAAGAATTTTATTCATCAAGTGAATAATTTTTCTAAATAAAAGGAATCACAGAAAATTTCAATGATCCAATTGGATAAGGATTAGCAATAATTTTTATGATATAAGTTCCAGTTGCATTCGGACGCATTCCTCTTTTTTCTTCATAGCTACAGCTACCAACTTTTCTTGAAAATCTAAATCCGCCAACTCTTAATAACAATTTTTGTTTAACTTTTAATCTTGTTCCACTATTATTTAAAGTGAGAAAGTTTTTGTATGTAAATACTAAATAATGGCTATTACCTAAAATTGCTACCTTTCCATTTCTTCTTGTAACAATAGTTCCATTTGCTACACTAACACACCATACTCTTCCTGTATTTTTTACAGTTTTTGATATATTATAATATTTACATATTGTATAAGTATTATGCTTAGAAATATATAGTTCATATTGATTTCTTCTTTGTTTTATGGAGCATCTTAAATTGTGTTTTATACACATTTCTTGAATATCATCTGCAAGTTTCTTATTTTTTGTATAGTACTGCCAAGAAAATTTAGCATTTTTTGAAAAATGTCCATCTCCTTTAACAAGTTCTTTTAAAAAAATGAGCCATTGTCTATCATTCATTTTATCTTTAAAAATTTGAGGTATTGTTTTATCTTTTAAGATTTTTCTTATTTTCTTTGCATCTTTAGCCCAGATATAAAATCTTAAACAATTATCTTTTGTCTTATAAGTTTTTCCTCTAATTGTAAATTTTCTCCCTTTAAATTTCCTTTCTTCAATAGTGTATTTGATTTTTAGTTTATCCAAAATTGCTTTGATTTCTTGACTATATTTACTTCCTTTATTTTGATAAATGTTTAATCCTACTGATTCTTTTCCATTTTTTATATTATAAAGACTTCCTTCAGAAATTATCCAAGCATAAAGTTTTATTTCTTCATCTGACATATTTAAGCCTTCAGTTGGAAAAGTTCCACTTTGAGGTATTTTCATAACTGCTTTTAAGTTATCTGCTGTAGTTTCGAAATATCCTGTTTCTCTTTTGTATATAATCCTATGATCTTTGGTCACTAAGATATCTAATCCTTTTCTTTTTATATGTATTAGTTCAGGATAATCTTCTTTACTGTAAACCCATTTTGCAAGTACTTTATTATATTCTAATATATCTTTTTCTAAGTTAAGTGTTAAGACTTCATCTCCTTCTTTAATTTCATCAATTCCTTTCCAGCCTTCTTTTGTTAATATTTCAGTATCTTCTGATAAACAATGTCCCATTATAAAGATGTCAGCGTCAAAATTTGTCATAGCATCTTCTAATGGATTGAGTAAAGTTCCACTTCTTACTTTTGAATAACCATGTCCATGATGAGCATATAAAGTAAGTGAACTTGTTCTGTTATGCTTAAATAAAATTTTTACTAATGCTTCATAAGAATTGGTATAGTTTTTTATTCCTAAATTTTTACAGATAGAAGAAATAGGATCAAACCCAAATCTAATTCTGTGCGTTTCATCGTGATTCCCACTTATCATAAATAGACATTTATTTGCAATTGGTTTTAGTTTTTCTGTTGCATACTCTACTGAATAGGTTAGGATTCTTTCTATATTTTTCTGAAATGATTTTTCAAGAGTTTCATATTCGAATCTTTTATCCTGTAAGTTTATAAATTCACAGTTACCGCATATTGCTATTTTTCCATTTCTTCTTACTACGATAAAACCAGAAGGAACAGTAACACACCAAACTTTTCCTTTATAGTATTGAGTAGAAACATTATCAACTTTTGCCCAACCTTCTCCATTGCGTTTTCTTATATAAATTAAGTAGATGTCTTTGACTTTACATTTTCTGTTCATAACAATGTTGTTAGAACTGGTTTTTGTAACTGTACAACTGTAGCCTAATTTACAGCAAAGCTCTAAGAAATCATCTTTTAGTTTTTCTGAAGTAGTGCAATAAGTGTTTTTTGATATAATACCATCTCCTTTCATTAAAGTATCAAATAAGATTTTTAAGTTTGGATAATCTTGATTTAAAAGTCTTCTTGGAATTCTATGTATATCTAAACTATCAAAATAGGAAAGTAATTTTTCAGTAGATCTTGTATTAAATTTCCAAAGAATAACTCCATCTTTTCTTTGATATTTTCTGGCTGATAAACCTAATTTTGTTATACATTCTTCTATTTCTTTTACATATTCTTTATGCTTTATAGATTGTCCTATACCTATTCTGAAAGGTTTTCCATTTCTATGATGATATTCTAACCAGCCTTCTGTTATAATCCAAGCTAAAAGTTTGATAGTATGCTCGCTAACATGATGAGTAATTTGCATTCCATTTGCTGTATGTCTTTTATAGAAAGGAGCTGCTACAGGTATCCAAAAAGGTTTTTTTCTTCCCAGTAGTTCAAAAGCTCTTTTTACAATTCGAGATTTACTTGCATCTTTGATTAAAACTCTATGTTCTGGAGTTACTAAAAGGTCTATATATCTGCTTTCTAATTTTATAGCTATTCCTCCATAATCGAAAACAAACTTTTTTATTATGTAAGAAGGTCTCAAGCAATGAGAATCTTCCCAATAACATATTACAGTATCTCTTTCTTTAATTTCAGTAAATTTTTTCCATCCTTCAGGAGTAAGAATTTCTGTTTCTTCATCATAACAAATATCCCCACCACAAAACCAATAAGCATTTTCATTGTCTTGGATGTACCTTACTAACCTATTGAAAAGATGCTTATCATGGAATACTGTTCCGAAGTGTATGTCGTAAACTGGGATTAATTCAAAGTTAACTGGGCTTCTATTTAATACTATGCGGAATATTTGCATTAACTATCTTTTTAAAGATAAGAATTTATTAGAAATTCTTATCATTTATCAGGAGTAAGAAAAATGCCTAAAATCAAAATTGTCAAAAAACTACAAGAAAAACAACAAAAAGAAGCTCAAAATGAAAAAGTAAGAAAATTAAGATTTATAAGAAAGCAACAAAACCAAGAAGAGAATAAAGAAGATAAAATTATCACTCCATCTGACTTACATCTTCCAGTCTTTGTAATGACTCCACCATTACATGCTGAATTTGTAATAAACAATGAATGGATGGAAGAGTTGGCAAAAGAAGGAAAGGTTGAAATTAATATAGGAAGAATGGTTTATGAGTGGCATTGTCTTTATCAATGTTTAGCTCAAGAAGGAATTGTATTGACTTACCCTACAGTCCCTAAACTTGCCGACCTCCATTATATAAATAGCTTCGTTTATTTACCACATATTTTAGATAAAAGAGTTTGTATTATTTCAAGATTTAGAGCAAAAGGAAGAGATAAAGAGGAAGCAGTTGCATTTGACTTTTTAACAAAATGTGGCTATGAATGTCATCAACCACCAGCAGGATTTTACTTTGAAGGAGAACCAGATTGTAGATATATAAGAGATAATTATTATGTTGGTGGATATGGAGAAAGAAGCACAAGAGAAGCTCTTGAATGGATAGAGAAAAATTTTGATTGCAGAATTTTCAAAATAGGGCAGACTACAGGAAAGCTTTTCCATACAGATTGTTTGGCTTTTCCTATTACGCCATGGGATGTTCTTGTTGCAACAAAGCATATTGCAGATAAAGATGAGTTAAGAGAACTTGAAAAAATAGTTAATGTTATTCCAATAGAAGATGAAGGGTTGTTAGAATTTGGTATAATGAATTCTGTTGTGGTTGGATATACTGTTTATACTGCTGATCTATCAGAAAGCTTTTCAAGAAATTCAGATGAATATAAAACAGAAAGAAAGAAAAGAGAAACTCTATGTAAGATAGCTAATGATTTAGGATTAGAAGTAGTCTTCATTCCTTTTGATGAGTTTACCCTTCAGGGAGCATTGCTT